>CAZYTV010000007.1:0-41980 GCA_964650455.1 uncultured Chitinophaga sp.
GGGGGCATAAAAAGGGAGGCATGCGTACAGGTAATAAATAACGGTTGCCAGGAGCAGGACAGTCCAGTAACTGCTCCAGCTGATATTGCTTAGCATAACACACAATTTTCAATTCACACACACAATACAAGCCGGGGCCTGTTTGCCATTCTACATAAAAGGAACAGGTTGGGGGAAAATAATGGACATTATGTTTGCACTACCAGGTGCAATACATAATATCGTTGGCAGAAAGAGTGACGGGTGGAGATGGAGATTTTTTTCATAAGGTTCGATTATGTTCACATAAAGATAATAGCCGGATTCGCCTTTCGGCTTAAAATATTTTAAGAAATTATATTTTCCCTTTAATATTACTCAGTGTCACATCCGTGATACCAAGATAAGAAGCCAGGTATTTGGAAGGCACCCGTCGAATCAATTCCGGGAATTGCTTCATTAGAAAAGCATACCGTTCATGCGACCGCTGCAGACGGAGTGCAACAAGGAGTTGCTCACTATTCGTATAATATTGTTCAGTAAGCAGCCTCGTAAATAGATGAAACTCGGGAAAATTCCGACAGATATATTGCAGGTCACTATACTCTATATATAGTAATTCACAATCTTCCAGGGCCTGAATACATTCTTCGCTGGGTTGTTGCCGGAAAAAACTACTAACCGAAACGATGACTTCCCCTTCCTTCATGAACCGGGAACAGACTTCCAGATCATTTTTCAAATAATAAGATCGTAATAGCCCTTTTTCAATAAAACAGAGTTGGCGGCAGATATGACCTGCTTTTAAAAGAAAGTTTTTCCTGGGAACTGATTTACCTTTAATGGTAACGGATAGTTGTGCCTTTAACTCGGAGGAAAGACTATGAAAAGAATTAAAAAATCGAAATACCTTTTCCATACAATTTACCTTTTACTCGTCTTTAGCTAAAGTCCGTAACGAATTTACTGTACACAAATAGAAATAGCACCGGTCCGGTTTAAAAAGAGTTACGCAACTGGGACAAAATGTTTCGCAATCGGGATTCTTAAAGCGGCTGAGAATGGCTTCCCCACAGGTTTTTGCTAATATTATTGATTTCTATTAAATTGTACATACAATCAAATTGCTGACAAAAGCTGACGGCTATGAGAATTCAACTGGCTTTGGTACCGGGAGGTCCCTTGCTGTTAAAAGACGGGCTTCCGGAAGGGTATACAGGAAAACTGTTGCCACTTAGCAGGGCCCTTTCCCTGACAGATCCCTCGGGTACAATTGTCATTCAGGAACTGTTTGCCGCAGGCTGTAGCATCCGGTATCATTTTTACCGGTTTCTGCGCAAAGTAATCTTACAAAGAAATTGTACCAGCACAGGTTTGTATATAAGGATAATGATAGAAGGAAGTTATTGTTATCGCCTGTCTGGTTTTGGCAAAGTCCGCTTAAAAGAAAAAAGATTTGCGGCCATCTATGCCCACCAGGGGGAATGTCTCAGTTATTATGACCGCAACCGGAATTACGAAATAGTGGATCTTTATTTTTCAGAACAAATCCTCCTCCCGGTATTGGAATTATTTCCAGGTGTGATTGATCTTGACACAGTAAAGAAACAAGTCCCCATTCAATTGAATATAGCTGGCAATACGATCAGCCGGGAATTATCAGAGATGCTTGAAAATATTTTCATGTCGCCATATAGCGGTACGGCTGCAGAAGTATATACAGAAGAAACAATGAGCAGCATACTTTCCCTGGTAATACAACAAATAAGCAAACAACCCGGGCCGGTCTTGAAATTTTCAGAAGCAGATTTACAGGCCCTGCAACGGGTAAAAGAGATGATTGAACGGGATTACAAAAAGCACATTTCTATTCCCCGTCTGGCCCGGCAGGTGGGTTTGAATGAATATAAACTCAAGAACGGATTTCGCCATTTCTATAAAATGGGCATCTTTGATTGCCTGCTTATGGCCCGGATGAAAAAAGCAAAAGAATTGCTTTTACAAACAGATGAACCGGCTAAAAAAATAGCAACTGATGTTGGTTACCGCCGTCTCCCAAGTTTCGTAACCGCCTTCCGTAAATGTTATGGTCAGTCTCCAGGACGTATGCGCAAACAGCATAAATGACTGGGCAACTGCTATCCTCCTTTTTGCATAACATTTACTCCCATTTGCATAATCACCTTATTTGGACGCAATACAGGATGTGTTGCACCTTTATGGAAGCGCTCCAGTTCTTATCCAATCCTGCAGTGGGCCCGCTGCAGGCAGGCTAACCGAAAACCTGTAGAAAAGAGTAGGGAAATCTTCTCAATAATACTTATAATATGAAAAAGACGCTTGTTCTTACATTGGCAGTGGCTTTCATCGCCGTACTCAGTGCGTTCACGCTGAGTCCCCATCATGAATCCATGCAACAATCAGCAACCAGTTCAGTTTTTTACAAAGACATCAGTGGAAACTGGCAGTCCTACCTCGAAGGTGATGAATGCCCTGAAGGGACCCAGGTGATTTGTGAAAGACCTGATCCGGATAATCCCACCCGTATCGTGAATCTCTACAAATCAATGACAGAGGGTGACTTTCTGAAATACAATCCCTGATAATTGATTATTTACGTTGCAGCTAAATTTTCGACTTTTCTTATTTAGCTGCAACGTTTGTTACCATACTCTTGTATACTATAACATCCATTTCTTTATTCTTTTTTATTAAATCTAAACCCACAGCTTGCAAACCTTTCCGCAAATCATCAATATCGCTGATTACCGCATCAAACGATACGTCAATTAAACCTTTAATGCCTGTATCATTAATAAAGGGGCCGGCAAATGGGTTATTTATTTGTAGAAACCTGATAAACTCAGTCATGGGAAATGCTTTTACATGAATTCCACCATAGGTTCTGGTACCGCTGAATATTTTTTCCCGGCTTGCGATTGTTGTGCTGTCCCCGTTGCAGAGAACAAGATGCCAGACAGGAATCTGAAGCCGCTTGACTCCGGCTCTCATTTTAAACATGCGCTCTACGTCCTGATATATCACATCCCGTAATGCGGTTTCAGTACCTGTAGTTATATCAGGGTAGAAAAGGCTGTAACAATAAAGCGGGTCATCCACAGAGGGTACACATGCCGAATCCGTACTTTCAATAACCGGGAAAGGATAGAATCGCTCATATAAGCTGTCTTCCGGTGACCAGAATGATGCTCCTGCAAAAGCATACTTATAAAGTTGATCCCTGGTGATTCCCAAAACCTGGAAGCTATTATTTTTAACCAGTAATCGCTGTGGAGTAATCACAGGCTGTCCCTTATACCATCCTGTTAATACAGATCTGTACAAAAAATTACTATCGGAGCCCCCATTCCCGTTAAGAAGGAATAACCGGGAGGAATTAAATTGAATTTTTTCAGGTTCCGCTCCCCGCTTGATTTTATTTCCTGCTAAAAATGCTCGGATATTCTCTTCGGTCATTTCTTCTGAACCAGTAACCGCTTCTACGATCCCTTCAGGATTTATCCAAATATATTCAGGGAAAGACCGGCACCCCAATAATTTCATAACTGCAGGATCAAAATTCACCGGCAAATTCAAATCATACCTCGCTTTAAATCGTTCATACGTTTTTTCAATCGTTGCATCTTTTTTTCCAACAAGAAGAAATTGCAGTTTATCCCGGTAAATTTGCTGCCAGTTATTGATTTTTGGAAAGCTTCTAAAACAAATAATGCAGCCTGAAGTAAAAGCATCTATTATTACAGATTTACCTTCCATTCCTGAAATAGTCGTCCAGTTATCCTTATAAAATGTTGCAGCCACCTTATCTCCTGGTTTAAAAGGCCTCACAGGGGTTGATACCTGAGCAGTAAGACAAAAAGAAAACAACACTGAACAGGTCAGTAAAATAATTTTCATATACAAATGGTTTTCCCGGAAATCAATAACCCGGGTTTTGAATGAGGATTGGGTTACGGATAATTTCATTTTGCGGAATAGGATATAACTGATCATTTGTTGTCCAACTGGATCCTTTAATACCGGGCATCACCAGGTCAGCGTTGCCGGTTCTTTTCAGATCCAGCCAACGGTCGCCAAACTCAGCAAATAGTTCCAGGCTGCGTTCAACCCCGATCGCTGAAAGCAATTCTGCCTGACTGAAGGCAGTTGTATTGGGCAGACCTGCCCGGTTGCGGATAACATTCAAATCTGACCTTGCATCGTTCAATTTATTTTGTCTTGCCCTTGCTTCTGCCCTGATCAGGTATTGTTCGCCAAGCCGGAAAACCATAGTATATTCTGTAACAGAAGCTGCATTTTGCCCAACCTTAAATTTATAAGGATAAGTATATGACTGGACCCCAACTGTTACATTTTTCGTCCATGCTGCTTTGCGGTTATCAGCAGGTAAAAAAGTGGCTACAAGTCGGGGAGTCAGGCTGATAAGAGAGGGCGTGCCTGCGGGCTGTATAAAACCACCTGTATAACTATTAAATTTGGGTAAGACAGCCATCAGTTGCCAGATTGTTTCACTGCTGTTCTTAAGAAAAACATTATTTAGATTTGCTGTAAGTGAGTAGACTGAACTCAGGTTAATCAAACTATCTGCTTCCGTTTCTGCTGCTGTCCACTGTCCGGTGGAAAGGTATATACGGGCCAGCAGGGCAGCTGCTGTAAATTTATTGGGCCTGACCCTTTCGGTGGTTACGGTGTTGTTCGCCGCAACATATTGGGGTGAAAGTAATTGTTTGCTCAGAATTAAATCCTCCCTGATCGCAGTATACGTTTCCGCTGTTGTTTTTTGACTGGCAACTGCATTGATTACAGGATCTGTAGTTGTAATGACCGGAATATTTCCAAACAGGCTGACAAGATAGAAATGGCAAAAGGCCCTGGTAAATAACGCCTCCCCGGTGAGTTGATTCCTTACGGCCCCACTTATCGATTTAGATTTGCCGACACCTTCCAATACGGCATTGGACTGGTAAATATATTTATAAAGCGAAGTCCAGATACTGTTAATGATACTATTTTCAGGAGTAATATTATTAGTTGCAAGACCTGTTGCATCAACCGAAGTACGGTGATTAGTACATTCATCGGAAGAAATTCCTGTATTGATAAGGATGGTATGGGCAAGCCCTTCCGATTCCATCGCGGTATAAATGGCCAATTGGGCTGCAATGGCTGTATTATCATTTTCAAATACCGCATTGCCGTTTAATTGTGTAGCTGGCTCACCCACTTCAAGATATTTTTTGCAGGAGCCAAGACAACATAGTAACAGTGCAAAAGAAAGGAGTCCTGTATAATTTCTGTAGCTCATATAAAAAGTTTAAAAATTAATTTGTAAACCCAGCGTTGCCATCTTAACGGGCGGCATAACTGATTTTGTTTCCGGGTCCAGGCTTTCATAGCTGGTAATGGTAAAAAGGTTTTGTCCCTGCAGAAAAACGGAAAATGCCTCCACCCCTCTTGTTTTCAGTTTTTTAGTAAGCAGGTCATAACTCAAATAGACATTTCTCAGGCGTATAAACGAGGCATCCGAGAAGGCTGCATCACTGCTCCGGTAATTATTATACGCCACATTAGATAAGCTGTTGGAGTTAACGAACTTTTGAATACCTGTAATGTCCCCTGGCTTTCTCCAGCGTCCAAGTACTAGGGTCGGTTGATTGGAAAAAGATCCTGGTCTCCCAAATCTTGCAAGATAATTAGAGGCATTTTTATTACGTACAAACTGAACTAAAAAACTCATACTGATTTTCTTCCACGAGAGTGCATGTTGCATGCCCCCAAAATATTGTTGCCCCGTAAAGATGATGGATTGCTGGTCGTTTGGTGAAGTGATCTTGCCATCCCGGTCAACATCCGTAAAAGTATAATTCCCGGTTGCCGGGTCAACCCCCGAATAGAAATATCGCTTTGCGATGAATAAGGATTTGCCTACAACATAGGTATTCGCATACGTTGAACTTGCGATATTATCATACCGGAGAAGCTTATTATAAGGAATGGTCAGGTTGGCTGAAATTGACCAATTAATATTTTTTGATTTGATTATAACTGCATTAACATCTGCTTCTAATCCGCTGTTACGGATTTTGGCTGGTAAGTTCTGAAGTATACCCGAAAAACCTGTAGTTGCAGGAAGCGCATAATTGAGCAATTGATTGCTCGTGCTGTTGTTATAGAACCTTATGCCAAGCTGCAGTTTATCGTGGTTCAAAGCCATATCCAATGCCGCCTCAAATTTTTTAACCAGTTCCCAACTATACCCGGAACTGTATAATTGCACAGGTGCAAAAGGGGTTACTCCCTGGTAAGTGTTGGCGGCAGGCGAATAAAGATCCATATATTTATAATCCCCTATCTGGTCGTTCCCGGTAGAGCCATAACTCAGTTTCAGTTTCCCGTAACTGATCACTTTATTTTTGCTGAACCATTTTTCATTCGTAAAAATCCAGCCTAGTCCTGCTGAGCCAAAACTGGCAAAGCGATTGGATGGTCCATACCGGCTTGACCCGTCCCTGCGTGCGGTAAGAGAAACGAGATACTTTCTTTCCCAATCAAAATTAAGCCTGCTGAATAGTCCTGTATAACGATATTGTATATCAGATTCTGCTGAAGTGGTTATTACAGCTGCCGCTTTTCTGCTGTCAAGCAGATCATCACTGGCATAACCCGTTCCTGTTTGATAAAGCAATTGTTCCCGGTTTTCCTGGACAGTAAGTCCCAGTAATGCCTGCAACCTCCATTTTGAAAAAGATCGGGTATAATTAAGCTGTGGTTCGGCAATTTGAGTAATCACTTTATCTGAACCAAATCCTGCAACGGATGCTGATACAAAGACTGGATCAAATGACCGTTGCGGGGTCATGCTGTGGTCAGAAACATGAAGCACACTATAACTAAAATCGGAGGTAAACTCCAGGCCGGGTAATATTGTTAAACCAATTTTGAAATTGGATAACAAATTTTCATTGGTTGTGGCATATTCCTTATACAATAAACTGATCGGGTTTACCCAACTGGAATTTTCCCAATTCAGGGAGCCGTCTGGTTTATACAGAGAGGGCGCATTGGGTGGTAAAAAAATCTGGGATGAAATATCCGATTGAGGCAGGCTTATTTTATTTCGTACATAATTGGATTGAAAATTCAGTCTGAACTTGCCACCAGCAGATTTATGTGCAATGCTGATATTCACCGCATATTTTTGTTCTCCAAAATGATCATCTGGCAAAACGGTAGTTTCACGGTGATAACCAAAGCCAGCCAGGAATTGTGTCTTATCCGAACCTCCGGAAATATCAATTTTTGAATCCGAAACATGCATGGTATTACCTATCAGTTCCTTTTGCCAGTCGGTATAGCGGGTAGTATCCCATAGCAATAGATCACGGGCATTGCTGCTGGTAGCGGTAGTGCCATCATTGGCAAATGCTTCTTTCCGCATCCCGATATATTGTGTAGTATTCAACAAGTCCATTAACCGGGTGGCCTTCCCAAACCCGGAGTAAATGCGGGCCTGTACACTTGTTTTTCCCTGCTTTGCTTTTTGGGTGGTAATCAGGATTACTCCGTTGGCGCCACGGCTGCCATAAATAGCCGTTGCGTCAGCATCCTTTAATACTTCAATGCTTTCAATACTTGAAGGGTCAATATTAGCCAACGGACTTGAAATCGTTCCCCCTCCAAAAACATAATTCATCGGGGTAGTGGGATAAGGAATACCATCAATAATAATCAGGGGATCATTCCCATTGGCAATGCTATTTTGTCCCCTGAGTTTTATAGTAAACGCAGCACCCGGGGTTCCGGAAACAGGTGACACTTGTAAACCGGAGACTCTTCCGGTGAGTATAGCTAAGGGGTTGCTGACAGGTTGCTTATTGATCTCCTCCTTTCTAACGCTGCTGACTGTTCCGGTTGAATATCGCCGGGTCGTTTTCCCATAGGCAATCACCACCGTTTCATCAAGGCTGTTCTCCGCCAGCGAAAGCACAATGGAAATACGGGTTTGTTTTCCAACAGCTATTTCCCGGGTCTGGTAACCTACGGAAGAAATAACCAGTATATCAGATTCCCTGATACCCGGAAGGGAAAATTCCCCGGCAGCATTGGTGGAGACACCCTGCCCTGAACCTTTGACTAGTACACTGGCCCCGGCGAGAGGTAAACCCTCTTCCGTTATCACCTTGCCACTTATATCCGCAGGAGTAACCGGTACAACAACAGGAGTCGCAATGGCTTTCCTGCGGACAACCACATGGTTGGTTTCAATCACATAATCCAAAGGTTGCTCAGAGAAGAGCAGACGCAGTGCCTCCTCCATCGGCTTATTCGTAATATGCAGCGTTACAGGCCTGGAAGCCTGCATTTCTGTTCTGGAATAGATAAATCGGAAGCCGGTTTGCTTTTTAATTTCTTTAAACGCCGTTTCCAGCGGGGCGTTGGTAAGGGATAGGCTGATAGTTTGACCATATCCGCGGGCTGTTGCCTGCAGGCAGATGGCCATCGTAAGGATCATTACTAACCTCATCTTGAAAAAGGCTACCCGGAATTTTTTCCTTAACCAGTTAAAAGGGGTACCATTAACCTTGATTTGCATAAATTTGTCTTGTCCCGGTAACCCCGGGACAGGTTTGGGTTTTTCTTAATTCGTTGTACCTCACCGTTGATGAAAAGGGTTAGCCCGAACTTTAGCCGCTCCGATAGCCGTCGGGGCGGTTTTTTTGGGGCTAATCCTTACAGGTCTATCCGTCAGGGTAATACATAAATAGTTTTGTTTTCGATCTTAAAATGCACCCGGTTGGTCAGTTCCAGCAACCGGAGCAATTGAGATACCGGTTCATTACGGGACACATCAGCAGTAAATTCATGGTTGATCCTTGCCTGGTACACCACTTCCACATCATACCAGCGCTGCACCTGCCGCATGATGGTTTCTATGGAAACATTGCGGAAATCAAAATTTCCCTCCCTCCAGGCCGTTATTGCAGCGGTATTGACCGACCGGTTAATACTCAGCATCCCTTCTTTATTCCCCACTGCCTGTTCACCTGGCTTTAGAGTGATATTGCGTGTATTATTTGAGACTTTTACAGATCCTTCGACGAGGGTAGTCTCCTGGTTTTTTTCGTCGCCATAGGTCATCACATTAAAAGTAGTACCCAGGACTTCCACCACCGAGGCATCCGGTAGCTTTACTTTAAAAGGTAAGGCTGCATTTTTTGTGACTTCGAAAAAAGCTTCCCCGGTCAGTTCCACAGTCCTGTCAATTCCGGTAAAGGCCGTTGGATAGGTCAGGGAGGAGGAGGCATTCAGCCATACCTTGCTCCCATCCGGCAGCACCACTTTATACTGGCCTCCCCGGGGAGTACTGAGTGTATTGAAAGCTATATGGGCTCCCCCGGACTGGTCTCCGGTGGAATAGGTTAGTTCGCCGGTGGTGGTTTTGGTAATAGCCGTTCCATTCTCGTTGCGCAAAAAACCATTAGCAGCATCGGTGAGGGAGATCGTACTGCCGTCAGCTGTTGTCAGTACCGCTTTATTGCCACCGGGGGCAATATCAGTCTTGCCGGCAATGATCTTTTCATCATCCTGACCTCCTCCCCTCTTTGTCAGCTTAAAAAAAGCAAATACGCCAATAGCAAGTATTACCGAAGCGGCGATCCCGTAAGACCACAGTCGGGTTCTTTTCCCTGTCCTCTTCTTTATTCCTGCTTTAACCTTAATCTGGCGCAGTGCTTTTTCCGTATTTACTTCGTCTAAGAACTTCAGGCTTTCTTCTATCGTATTTTCATCCGTCAGGTCCTCAAAAAGCAGCAGGTTTTCTTCACTGGCCGACACCCAGGCGTCCAATTCATCCTGCTCAGATTCTGTGAGTGTTTCCCGGATAAAGCCGGCGATCAGGAACTTAATGCGGTCGGCCTGTTCGCTGTTATGATCGGATAATAAATAAGTCATAAAACTGCTGGATAATTATACCTGTAAGTTAATTAACCAAAAGTCAGTTTTACTCTAAAAAATAATAAGAAAAAACAGAAAAAGGCTGGTGAAACCCGGATTTACTTTTTCTCTGAGCAGCCGGATACCCCTGGCTTTCTGGTTGTGGATCGTGCTGACAGAGAGTTGTAGTTCTGCTGCAATTTGCTGAAAATCTTTCCCTTCAATATAGAGCATCTGGAAAATACGGCGGCATTGTGGGGGTAATTGCTTGATGGCGGCAAAGACCTGTTGGTGGATTTCTGCCGATACCATTTCGAATAAAACCGGCTCCTCCGTTTGGTTGCTGATCAGGGTCATTTGCCGGGCATTCAGGCCCTCCTTTCGCTGCTGGCGCAGCCAGTTCAGGCTACCGAATTTAACGGCGGTGTAAAGAAAGGATTTGAGCACAGCGGGATGGGAAAAATCAGCCCTTTTTTGCCAGGCGGTCAGAAAAGCGTCTCCGGCAATTTCTTCGGCCGCTTCCTTTTGTCCGGTGATTTTGTAGGCAAACAAGGTGAGGCCGGCATAGTGGGTGCGGAAAAAATAGGCAAAACCGTCTTCCTCGCCCTGCTGAAAGGCTAGAATAGGTGCAATCCCGGATGGAAACTTGTTTGGCAAGTCGGATGCAGTTGCAGTTTGAACAATTGTTGTTTCGGGGAGTCATTGCAAACGAAGGCAGGCGCAGATAAAAAAAAGGCGCAGGTCTCCACTTACCGTTCTGAGGCCGTCGGAGGCCCGGACACTAATAAGGGAGCCCACGCCTAGACGTGAGCTCTTGCTTATCATCTTGTGTCCATGAAATTTCCGACGTTTCAGAACAAGACTCAAAGCGAAAGCTTCAAGAAATTGCTTCTATATGAAGATTCGCAAAAATACTTTTTTAAACCACCCGAGCCTATGGTTTGGAGTGGTTTAATTTCAAATTTACAAATTGTCTTGCACACAACAAAATGTATCATTTACAATTCAAAACGGTGTCTGTTTTCAAACTCTATTTGATATGTGGGTAAATATCATAATAGAAAGGAAACCAAACGAATCGGTCAGCAAATAAAACAGCTTCGCCTGAAGTATGGATGGAATGTTGAAGATATTTCAGAAATGACTGGATTTTCAAGATCGACAATTTCTTCAATTGAAAAAGGAGCCGAAACTGATACCACACATTTAATAGAAATCGCAAAAGCAATAGGCGTTCAACCAAGTCAAATATTCAATATTTTGTTTGATCTTAAGCCAAGATATAAGTTATCTCAAAAAAGAAAAGATCAAAAAAAACTAACCTTAAAAATCAGAGGTATGACTGAAGCAGGTTTTTTTAAAGAACCTCGTATTGTTAATGATGTCAGAGAACAGCTATTGGGTCAACAAAAATTAAAAGTTAGTGCGGCACAAATATCAGTTGTGTTATTAAGATTAACGAAAGAGGGCATTTTACAAGCTTCAAAAAAAGGTCGTAAGAACTTGTACTCTGTAAAATAGCATTGATTCTCGACCACTCTGCAACGCTTCGAAAATACTGATCAGGTTGGCTGCCTTAGCCGATGTATTTGAAATTCCACTACACGAGTTATTGGATTATTCAAGTAAATTGTAATAGTTAGTACTTTATCTGATAGTCAAGGTTTTTTAAGTTTTATAGGGAATGATTGCGTATAATCATCTGTTTCGTGCAGACATTCTTTTTTTGATCTCATTTTTTATCTCCTGAACCGGTATTACTAAACTGGAAACAACCCTGGCTGACACAATCCCGAACACTATCTGGCTGATTCCGCACTACGTCTGCTGAAAGTCCAAAAGAGACATTTTACCACTGGTCCAAAGTCAGTTGAGCCAGTTCGACAATTTTTGTAGATTCATTACTCAAATTAATTTTTAAACATTTTCATAAACCTGAAACTTTTCCTCTACATTTGTAGCACCACTACTCGGCAATAAAACTGAAAAAGTTAATAAAAGATATTACAAGCATTCAAACGGGGCTCTTTGCAAAGCCTTCTGGCATTGGTGAATTAGTATATCTTCAATCCAGGCATTTTAATGAATTCGGGCAGCTTTATGCTGTTTTGCACCCTGATTTACCCAAAAAGGGTATAGCTGAAAAGCACCTGCTGAAAGATGGTGATGTACTTTTTGCTGCCAAGGGAACAAAAAACTTTGCCGTCGTTTTTGAGCATCACAACGAACCGGCTGTGGCTTCCACTTCCTTTTTTGTTCTAAGACCAAGCGACAAAAATGTGCTACCGGCATACCTGGCCTGGTACCTTAACAGTCATCCCATTCAAACCCTTCTGAAAGGGCGAGCCATTGGCAGTTCCATTCCTTCCATTTCAAAACAAGTGCTGGAGGATCTGGAAATACAGGTGCCGGGTATCGAAACACAAAAGGCGATTCTGCAAATCACTAAGCTTAGGAACATGGAGAAAGCCTTGAAGCAGCAAATTGAAACGCTTCGTGAAAAACAAATTCAACAACAAATCATCAGTGCAATAAACTAAATATCATGGCTAAAATAACGCAGAAAGATATCAACGATGCAGTTTGGAAAGCCTGCGACACTTTTAGAGGAAGTATTGACCCAAGCGTTTACAAGGACTATGTGTTGACCATGCTGTTTCTGAAATATCTCAGCGATGTGCATGACGATAAAATGGTAGTCTACCTGAAAAAGTACAGTGGCGATACAGAACGAGCCAAACGTGCCATGCAACACGAACGCTTTGTGGTACCAGAACACAGCCATTTTAAGTTCCTTTATGACTCAAGAAATGAAGCCAACATCGGCGAACTCATCAATATTGCGTTAACCGACCTGGAAGAAGCCAACCGGGAAAAGCTTTACAGTGAAGACGGGGCAGGAATTTTCCAGAACATTGACTTTAACAGCAGCAAGCTGGGCGAACCCAAAGACAAAAACCAGCGTCTTAAGACATTATTGATAGATTTCAATTCGGAAAAATTAGACTTGCGTCCCTCCCAACTGGGTGGCGCCGATATCATTGGCGGAGCCTATGAATTTCTGATTTCCAACTTTGCCAGCGATGCCGGCAAAAAGGCCGGGGAATTCTTTACGCCTGCAGAAGTATCCACACTCCTAGCCAAACTCACCAAGAGCAAACCCGGCTCCCGGATTTGTGATCCCACCTGTGGCTCCGGTTCTTTGCTGATCAAAGCAGGAAACGAAGTGGGTTCAGATAATTTCTCTTTGTATGGACAGGAAGCCAATGGCAGCACCTGGGCCTTAGCAGTAATGAATATGTTTTTGCATGGCTTTGATAATGCTACCATCCGCTGGGGTGATACAATCCGAAACCCAAAACTGAAAGAAGGCGATACACTGATGAAGTTTGATACTGTGGTGGCCAACCCACCATTCTCGTTAGATAAATGGGGGAAAGTAGAAGACAAAGAAGGCGACAAAACCACCATCAGCTATGACCCTGAAACTGACAAATACAACCGCTTTTGGCGGGGTGTTCCGCCAAAGAGCAAAGGCGACTGGGCTTTTATCAGCCACATGATAGAAACGCTGAATGAGCATGGCAAAGCAGGTGTTGTTGTGCCACATGGCGTATTGTTCCGTGGCAGCAGCGAAGGAAAAATAAGGCAAAAAACCATTGAAGAAAACCTGCTTGAAGCGGTGATCGGCTTACCTGCCAACCTGTTTTTTGGTACGGGTATTCCGGCTGCTATTTTGGTTTTTAACAAGCTGAAAACCAGCAACAACTTTTTATTTATTGATGCAAGCAAGCACTTTGAAAGTGCCAAAAACCAAAACAAGCTGCGGGCGGGTGATATTGATCAGATTGTAAAAACCTACCGTGATTTTGTGGCAGGCAAGCTACAAGCTGGTGTTGTGGAAAAGAAATACAGCCATGTAGCTTCTCCCAAAGAAATACTGGAAAACGACTATAACCTGAACATCCCCCGTTATGTGGACACTTTTGAAGAAGAGGCGGAAGTGAATATTGCAGCCGTCCAAAAAGAAATTGAGAAACTGGAAAAAGAAATGGTGAAAGTGCAGAAAGAAATTAACCAATACTTAACTCAATTGGTGAAATGAAGACAGATACAAATCAAACCAAAATATTTTACACTACAAAAATTCCGAGTGATTGGGGAATCAAAGAATTGGGTGAATTATTTGATTTCAAAAACGGCATAAATGCAACTAAGGAAAGCTATGGTAAAGGAGTGAAGTTTATCAATGTAATGGAAGTCATTTATCATGATTATATTGTTCCTGAAATAATACCCGGCTCTGTTCAAATTTCTAACGAACAGAAAAAACTTTATCTGGTAAAAGATGGTGATGTATTGTTCAACAGAACATCTGAGACAATTGATGAAATTGGATTGTCGGCTGTGTTTAATGGGAATGAAGATGTTGTTTTTGGTGGGTTTGTGATCCGGGGGAGACCAATTGTAAATGCAATCGATAATCTTTTTAAAAGGTATTGTCTTCGTTCAACTATAGTAAGAAATCAAATCATAAAAGGTGGACAAGGTGCGGTTCGAACTAATATTGGACAAGGAGATTTATCGCAAATAAAAATCCCCCTTCCCCCTCTCCCCGAACAAAAAGCCATAGCCCGAGTACTCAGCACCTGGGATGAAACCATCCAAAAAACCGAACAACTCATTGCCCAAAAAGAACTCCGCAAAAAATGGCTCATGCAAAATTTGCTAACGGGGAAGAAACGGTTGAAGGGGTTTGGTGGGGAATGGAAGAAGCTTGGTGCAGGTGAAATCTTTAAAAGCATTACGAAAAAAGGTTTTGCTGATGAAGAACTTCTTTCCGCTACCCAAGACAGAGGAATGATCCCAAGAACAATGTTGGAAGGAAGAGTAACAATGCCAACAACAGGAACAGAAGGTTTTAAGCTTGTAGAGATCGGAGATTTTGTAATTAGCCTTCGTTCATTTCAGGGAGGTTTGGAATATTCGTATTACAGAGGATTGGTAAGTCCTGCTTATACTGTTCTAAAACCTAAAAAGCCAATAAATAAAGAATTCTATAAACAGTATTTTAAAAGCTATGAATTTATTGGTCGTTTAGCAACTGCAGTAATTGGTATACGTGATGGCAAACAAATTAGCTACGATGATTTTTGCATCGTGAAAATTCCATATCCATCCATAGAAGAACAAACCGCTATTGCCCGGGTTCTGCAAGCGGCAGATAAAGAAATTAGCCTGCTCAAAGTCAAAGCAGAGAAGTTGCGGGAGCAAAAGAAGGGGTTGATGCAGGTGTTGTTGACCGGGAAAAAGAGACTAAAAATTAAATAGAAAATATGCAACTTAACTACTTCCCCATACAAATTGAATTTGAAAGGTATCAGATAAGCACCGAACCTTATAACGAAGATCGCCTTGCTGAACTACGAAACCTGCACAATGCAACACATTCGTTTTTCAGGAACGGTGATTCCATTTACATATCCAACAAAGACGGTGACGAGAACCTGACTTTAGGAAACCTTGCTGAAAAAAGCACATTTGGCGACCATCAAATAACTGCTTCAGTTATAAAGCATATCTTTTTCAGGACTTTCAAAGACCGCTTTCCAAAATATACTCCTGTTGATTTTTATCCATTCCGGTTCTTCTCAGGGAAAGAAGACATTATTCGTGAGTACTTACCCGATAAACTGAAAGAAAAAATTGGGTATAAAAAGCTTATCGAAGTACAATTGCGTTTAACGGAAATTAATGAAGTAAAACGTTTCGGCTTTTTAATCAACATCCACAGAAACTGGATTTTCAATATCAGTTGTGCCGAGTTACATGCCGAAGGTTTTGAACTGAAAGGTTTAGATGTACTACATGCGGAAACGCTTCCCGGAATGAGTAACATACTTGCCCCCAATGAGGAATTTGTGGGTGTATTAAGAGAAATTGTTGGAAACAAAGCCAGAGTTGAAACCAATGAAGGACTGAAAGATTTTGAATTAAACGAACTGTTCATTCGTAAAACGAAATTTAACATAGGCAACTATCTGACCTTTGCTACATCGCAACATAAAAGTGATCAGATACTGAATATTATTGAAAGCAGGCGTTCAGATATTTACAACCCCAAAAACTTATATGCTGAAGTCTGTAAAATAGCAGTGAATCTATTTACCGAAAATGGTCAGCCGGTTATGTTTCAAAACAAAGACAGTTTTTGCTTTACAGCGGATAGTAAACCATTAGATGTGAGTAACACCGTACAGCTCAAAACACCAACATTCATTTTTGATCATGCTGCTACAAAAACAGATAATGGGAGTCCTGACCGGGGATTAACTAATTACGGCCCTTATGATAGTATTACATTCGACATTAAGTCTCCGAACATACTCTGCATTTGTAACAAAAAGAACCGCGGGGTATTCACAAATTTTCTTTCCGGTCTGAAAGACGGGCTTCCGCAGTCCAGATATTTCCAAAAAGGACTGCAAAGAAAATATGATTTACAGGATGTATTGTTTAGTGTGAAGGAAATACAGGAATTTACGGTTGATGAATATCTTAGCGCTATCAGAAGCGAAGATGAGAGTAAACCGCATTTAGCTATTATCGAGATACCTGCGGCTTTCAAGCGATACGTTGACCAAAACAATCCATACTATGCAATTAAGGCTAAATTACTTTCGCTGGAAATTCCGGTACAGTATGTCACCACTGAAATCATTAGAAATCATAATGAGTACATTTTAAACGCCCTGGCTTTACAGATCTATGCCAAACTGGGTGGCGTTCCATGGGTTCTGCCATCGCAGCGCTCCGTTGACCGTGAAATAGTAATTGGCATTGGTCATAGTTGGCTTAGGAAAAATCAATATGCCGGCGCCGAACAAAACCGTGTAGTTGGCATAACCACTTTTCTTTCAAGTGATGGTCAATATCTTTTAGCTGATAAGGTAAAAGATGTGGCATTTGAAAATTATTTTACCGAATTACTCAAGAGCCTGAAAAATTCGATTCAGAGGCTTTCAACAGAGCAAGGATGGGCAGATGGTGAAACCGTAAGATTAATATTTCACATTTTCAAGCCGATAAAAAACACAGAATTTGATGTTATCAGCCAACTGGTCAGAGAAATCAATCAATACAAGATAAGGTTTGCTTTTGTAACAATTAGTCAAAAGCATCCAAATATGCTATTTGACATCCAGCAACCCGGAGTGCAGAAATATGGAAACAATGGAACCATTGGAGCATACATTCCAAACAGGGGCAGCAATATTTTTTTGGATTCGGAGACCTGTATCGTTCAAATGCTGGGGGCAAATGAATTGAAAACTGCCAAACAAGGTATGAGCAAACCGATTCAAATCAAGATACGCACCCCACAGGGTAATTACGATAACAACGGACTTAATGATTTGATTTTTCATGATTTGAGCTATATCACACAACAGATATTTTCATTCACCTATTTGTCCTGGCGCAGCTTCTTACCAGGCGAAGAACCAGCTACTATGAAATATTCAAATTTGATTTCCAGGTTGCTTGGTAAAATGAGGAGTGTTCCGGGCTGGGATGCTGATAAATTAAACTATGGATTAAAAAGAAAGAAATGGTTTCTATAGAAGATAAATTCAATTACCTGAAAAGGATTAGCGATAGCCCCAAGCTGTCTGCATTCAATCAATTACTAATGGGCAATACTATTGCTCAGCAGTATACTGATGACGTGATTGAAGCCGATGAAATTTATTTTGGAATCATTTCAGCCATACAAGCTAACGACAAAACAGCATTTGAAAAAAATTATAGTAAGAAAAGTAAAAGCAATCCTGGTAAAGAATCTCCTGCCCCATTTGTAAATGATGACTTCCTTATTTTCTGCATCATTCTGGGGGTTTCAAAATTCAAAATTGACAAAAGCTGGATTAAAAACATCGTCTCGATAAGAAGTAAAAATGCCATTACAACCACATTAGACAATCTTCTTGCGGATAACTATTACAGTACCAGCAACCTACCCGAAATTGTATTCATGTTCTTGCAAAACATAAATACAAGCCTTATAACGAATGACCTTTTGAATACCACTTTTACAAGAATTAATGAAAACCCTACATTGCTTAACAGCAAAAATGATTTTCAAATCTTGTGTGCAATCCACTCATACAATTCAATTATTCTACTTAAAGAAGCAACGCAAGGCAGCGAAATTCAGTTGTTGAAATTGTTTGGTTCTCTCTTTGTGAAAAGAATGAAAGTATTATCATGGCTTATGCAAGCTGTTATATTGGCTGGTTTAATTTACGGGCTTCTTAAACTGCCTGTTTTCTCTCCTGCAACAGTTGAAATAATCAATAAGTATAGCTTCGCATTTACCATTTTGGGAGCATTGGGAATTACACTTCTGGGAAATCAATTGACCTTTATCAGCAAGAAGACACATGAGTTGACAATGAGATTATTTGGTTACCCAAAAGGGTTGATTAAAAAATCAAAACAGATTAAAGAATAGAAATTATGGCCTATAAAATACCACAACTTCCTTTGGATTTCGACTTAGAAATCAAAGCCATCCTTAAAAAAACGGCTGCTGCCCGCAGTGCATTGGCGGAGATGAAAGGAGCTGCCCTGAGCATTCCTAATGAAAGCATTTTAATCAGCACCCTTTCTTTACAGGAAGCCAAAGACAGTTCGGCCATTGAAAACATCATCACCACGCATGATGAATTGTACCAGGGAGATTACCTGAAAAAAGAGTTTAAATCTATTGCATCCAAAGAAGTACATAACTATGCCGAAGCACTACGTTGGGGATTTGAAACCGTAAGACAAAAGGGATTCTTGTCCAATAACCACATCATTCAGATGCAGGCTACACTGGAAGAAAATGATGCAGGTTTTAGGAAAGTACCCGGAACGGAACTGAAAAATGAGCAAACAGGTGAAATAGTGTACACCCCGCCGCAGACCCATGATGAAGTTCTTTCCTTTATGAACAACCTGGAACAGTTTATCAATGATAATGACCTCAGCGATTGGGATCCGCTGGTGAAAATGGCCATCATCCACCATCAGTTTGAAAGCATCCACCCTTTTTATGACGGTAATGGCAGAACAGGCAGGATTATCAATATCCTGTATCTGGTAAAAGAAGGCCTGTTGAATTTGCCCATCCTGTATTTGAGCCGCTACATCAACCAGAATAAAGCAGATTATTACCGCTTACTCCAAAAAGTAAGAACAGAAAACGCCTGGGAAGAATGGGTCTTGTATATCCTTGACGGTGTGGAGCAGACATCACTGCAAACTATCAAAATCATTGAAGGGATAAAACACCTGATGCTCAAGCACAAGAAGAAAATCAGGGAGAACACCAAGTTCTACAGTCAGGATTTAATCAACAACCTGTTCAAACACCCTTACACCAAAATTGATTTCATTATGACCGATTTGGATGTTAGCCGCTTGACAGCCACTAAGTATCTGGACGAACTCGCCCAGATTGGAATTGTGCAAAAAGTGAAGCTGGGCAGGGATAATTATTACATCAATTCCGACCTGTACAACCTGTTGTCGAATGTGAACCAGGTCTAACATGTATAGAAAAATGGCTTTTTCTATACATAATTTGAAAACATGTATACGATAAAATAATTGAGTAGAATGGCTACAAAGTCAATAAAAGAGATAATATCACTGAAAAAATGAGTTCATGTAAAGAAAAAAGTCTAAAACTAAACATGAACGTCGAAACATGTATAGAAAATAGCATTTTTCTATACATGACACAAATGAAATTGGAAAGCAATGGACACACCAAGTTTTAAAGAAGATCATATCAGCCAGGTTCCGGCCTTGCAGATGCTGGTGAATCTGGGCTATACCTATTTGAGTCCAGCAGAAGCCGACCGGCAAAGAGCAGGCAAAACTACTAATGTATTGCTGGAAGATGTGTTGCGCAAACAGTTAAAGGAAATCAACAGCATCAGGGTTAGTGCCACCAAAACCAGCATTTTCACAGACGAGAATATTGAACGAGGCATTTTGGCTTTAAAAAACCTTCCCATGAACGAAGGCTACGTGGCCGCCAGTGAAAAGGCATACAACCTGCTCACCCTGGGCCAGGCATTGGAGCAAACTGTAGATGGCGACAAAAAAAGTTTTACCCTGCAGTACATAGACTGGAAGAATATCGGTAATAATGTTTTTCATGTAACCGAAGAATTCAGCGTCATGCGAAGCACCAGCAAGGAGCATTACCGTCCTGATTTAGTGTTGTTCGTAAATGGAATTCCGCTTTGCGTTATCGAGTGCAAACGACCTGATATGAAAGAACCGTTGAAACAGGCCATCAGTCAGCACTTAAGAAACCAGCAGGAAGATGGAATTAGAAATTTATATATGTATTCACAACTGACCCTAAGCATAGCCACACAGGAAGCCGCTTATGGCACAAATGCCACCCCGGAAAAGTTTTGGGCGAAATGGCAGGAGAAATTCAACAGTGAAGCAGAAGAACGGAATTACAAAATACAATTACAGGATCTCAAAAACAAACCACTTCCCGTTTCCGTAAAAGAGCAATTGTTTGCCGATCGCTTTAAATATGTGCGCCATTATTTTGATGCTTTAGAACAGGAAGAAATACTGCCAACTTTTCAGGATGATTATTTATTCGGTTTATGCCGTCCTGAACGATTAATGGACATTATATTCAATTTTGTTTTGTTCGACAATGGAGAGAAGAAAGTAGCCCGTTACCAGCAGTTTTTCGCTATTAAAAAATCCATGCAACGTATAAGGCACTTAGAAAATGGTAAACGAAAAGGTGGTGTTATCTGGCACACCCAGGGAAGCGGAAAGTCTTTAACGATGGTGATGCTGGCACAGGCCATTGCCATGGAACCCGGCATTCGCAATCCTAAAATTGTATTGGTTACCGACAGAACCGATTTGGATTACCAGATTACAGGTACATTCCGTAAGTGTGGCAAGTTTGTAGAAAACGCAACCACAGGCCAACGTTTGGTAGAGTTGTTGGAAAGTAAAAGCGATGCAGTGGTAACCACAATCATTAACAAATTTGTGGCGGCCGTAAAGAAGATCAATCAACCATTGGATAGCCATGACATTTTTGTTTTGGTGGATGAAGGACACAGAACACAGCATGGTATTTTTAATATCGATATGCAAAAAACCCTGCCGAATGCTTGTTTCATTGCCATGACCGGAACACCACTTTTCAGGAAAGACAAAAGCACAGCAGCCAAATTTGGAGGCGTAATTGACGCCTACACCGTTGACCAGGCGGTGAGTGACAAAGCAGTTGTTCCTTTGCTTTATGAAGGACGTTTGGCATTGCAGGATGTAAATTCCAGTCCGATTGATACTTTTTTTGGAATGGTTTCAGAACCATTAACCGATTACCAAAAAGCCGACATCAAAAAGAAATTTGCCCGCTACGACCATTTGAATTCAGCCGAGCAAAAAATGCGCATGATTGCATGGGACATCAGCTATCATTTCCGTGACAACTGGCAAGGCCGAACACCCTTCAAAGGTCAATTGGTTTGCGATAAGAAAGTGAACGCCATCAAATACAAAGAATATTTAGATGAAATAGGCATTGTAAGCAGCGAAGTGCTGATTTCATCCATTGATGAGCGGGAAGGCGAAGAAAGCGCCTATGAAAAATCAACCGAAAAAGAAAATCAGTTCTGGAAACGGATGATGGACGAACATGGTAATGCAAAAACTTATGAGAAAAACATCATCAGCCGTTTTAAGAATCAAAGGGAACCTGAAATCATCATTGTAGTTGATAAGCTTCTGACTGGTTTTGATGAGCCGAAAAACACGGTACTTTATCTGACAAGGAATCTGCAAGGTCACAAGCTCTTACAGGCCATTGCAAGGGTAAACCGGATTTATCCGGATAAGGAATTTGGCTACATTATTGATTACTACGGTGTGATTGAAAACCTTGATGATGCCTTACAATTGTATTCATCCTTTGAAGATTTTGACGAAGATGATTTGGCGGGTACACTCACCAACATTTCGGATGAAATCAAAAAGTTACCACAAAAGCATTCCGGGCTTTGGGATATTTTTAAAACCATTTCCAATAAACGTGATGCAGAAGCCTATCAGCAAATACTGAAAGATGAAGCGATACGGGTTTTGTTTTACGATAAATTGGCTGTCTTTGCCAAAAGCCTGAAACTGGCCTTATCGTCCATTCAATTCCACAAAGATGTTGAAGAAAAAACCCTTAACCGGTATAAAGACGATTTGACCATGTTTTTAAAACTTCGTTTGGCAGTAGTGGAACGATATAGTGATGAGATAGATTACAGGCAATACGAAGGCCAAATTCAAAAACTAATTGACACGCATATCACTACTGAGAAAATCGAAACCATTACCGAATTGGTGAACATCTTCGATAAAAACAAATTTCAGCAGGAAATAGAAAACACAATTGGCAAAGCAGCCAAAGCAGATAAGATTGCCAGCCGGACAGCTAAGCATATTTCCGAGAAAATGGATGAAGACCCGGCTTTCTACAAAAAATTCTCGCAAATGCTGAAAGAAACCATTTCCGACTATGAAGCAAAAAGAATCAGTGAAGCACAATACCTGAGCAGAGTTCAGGACATCATGAACATTGTTTTGGCACACACTGATAATGACATGCCGGAGCAATTAAAAGAAAGAGATGTTGCTAAGGCATTCTATGGATTAACCGCTGAAGCACTATCAGACAAAATCCAGGATAATGTTGTTCGGAAAGAAATAGCTATTCAAACAGCGTTACAGATTGATGATTTAATTCAACAATCTGTTTTAGACAATGGGAAACCAATTATTGACTGGCAATACAAAACAAACATCACCGGAAAATTGCTTATTGAAATTGGCGACTATCTGATTGACGAAATTCGGGACAAATACAATGTGGATTTATCATTCAAAGAAATGGACAAGATTGCCGATGATTGTATTGAGGTGGCTAAAATCCGTTACAGGTAATGAGAGAAACAATACAATTCGGAAGCAGCGCCATTGATTTTCGCATACAATATTCAGACAGAAGATCACTTGGTATTACCGTAACACCGGAAATGGAAGTATTAGTAAAAGTACCTGCTGACACCAGCATTGAGAAGATAAAAGAGAAAATCAGGAAAAAAGCCCCTTGGATAATTAAACAACAAAGCTTCTTTCTTTCTTTTCAGCCAAAGACCCCGAAACGCAAATACATCAGCGGAGAAACCCATTTGTATCTGGGCCGGCAGTATCGTTTGCAAATTGAAACTGGTAAAAAGGAATCGGTAAAGCTGAAAGGAAAATTCATGGTAGTTACAGTCAGCGAAAAATCAGGGGTTAAAGATTTATTGCTTGAGTGGTACATGGATCATGCAAGGACAAAGTTTCATGCCATTGCAACACCTCTCATTGACAAATTCAATAAATACAAAGTAAAACCAAGTTCAATTGTATTGCGTGAGATGCCAACCCGTTGGGGAAGCTGCACACCGAAAGGAAAAATCATTCTAAATCCTGAATTGATTAAAGCATCTAAAGGCTGTATTGAATATGTTATTATACACGAACTTTGTCATTTAATTCATCACGACCACACACAGAAATTTATTGATTTACAGACCAGGGAAATGAAAGATTGGGAAAAGTGGAAAATGAAATTGGAGAAACTATTAGCATAAGACTATCCATCCCTGGAAAGTAATGAATTATTCCGCCCAATCAAACAGGCCTTTAAAACCCTCTTCGTTCTTTTCTCAAGTCATTAGAAGTTATCTTAAATCGTTTCCGGAAAGCATTAATAAAGCCCGGCAAGGTTTGATATCCGGACAGGTCGGCGATTTCTTTCAGTGGTTTGTCGGTTTTTTCCAGCAACAGCTTGATATGCTCCATTTTCCGTTGCATCAACCGGGGGAACAACCCGATGCCAAATACCTTTTCATAGTTTTTCTTCAGCGTCACAAAATTGGTCCCCAGCTTTCTGGCCAGTTCAGGGATGGTTATTTTGCCATCCAGGTTATTGGCCATGATCCGGTCGGCCTCATACATCTGGGCGATCTGTTCGGGGCTCAATTCACCGGGTAAAACCACAGGTAGGGAGACTGTATGGGTGAACAGGATCTCACGGACTTTATTGGCATAGTAGAAGTCTCTCAGGGATTCCTGGAAAGGGCATTTCAGGATATCATACAGCATCTCAAGCAGGTCTTTAGGCACCGGCCCGGGTGGCCGGGTACCGACTGGTTGACCGCTCCCGATCCCGGCAATCAGTTCAGGGGAAAAATGGAGGGAAGCGTAAATACTACTTTCCCCTTCGGAATGATTACTGGCAAAAACAGGCTGGTCGGAAAGATGGTAGGCACCCGGATCCAGTTGAATTTCGTTGCCATCCCTTGATATAACTGAAAGCTTTCCGCTCAGCGGTATTTCCAGTCTGAGCCAGTTGTTGGGTTCTGTGGTAATGACCTGGGTGGTTTTAGCAAACTGAAATTGCCGGAGTGTAATCGTATAAAGCCGGTGCTGGTAAATATGCAGGGATACGGAATGACCGGCCCTGTCTGAGCTATATAAAATGCTGCCGGGAATCCGGAGCCCCGTGAATTTTCGGTTCGGTGATGGCTTAAGGTGGAGCGGCTCACCGGAGGACAGGCTTATACGAATCATAGATCAATCGTAGATCAAATGGAATTTCGGCTTTTAGTATATGTTTTTGTTTATCAAAGTGAAAAATAAGTTTTCCTAAATGTACAAAAGCTGGCTGGGCTATACAAACAATCCCTGCCCAGATTAAAATCAACCAACGGCATTTTGGTAGCCTGGTAATAGCTATAAATTAAGCATCATCGTTTATTCACAATAATTAAAATGTAAATCTTCAATTTACTTTTAGCAAACTTACAATGAAAGATGCTGCTATACTATTTAAACTCATCAACACTGAAACTACAAGGTGCTAAAAAAGTGTATGACTTTCAAAAAACTCAGCCACGATAAAATCTTTCCTCAATCCTGATCAGATTACTATTTTGACATCTAATAACAATTTGCTGCTATGTCCATCATTGGTTATGAATTAAATCACCCCCAAAATATTATAACCTGCATGACAAAGCTTTTCCAAAAACTGATATAAAAAGAATATTGTTTAGAAAAACTGAATAACTGCGCCGATATTTTAGAAATAAGTACTTACTCCAAACTGAATCCCCGCCAACTTAGCCGGAGGGTTACCCAAAATATCTTTCTGCCAATTGTAACGATAGTTCAACCGAATCACTGTTTGTGCAGTAGGTCGCCAGCTAATGGCAGGAACGATGGAAAAAACATGATCACTTATATTATCACCGGTTGACTTAAACTTTCCTTTATTCCAATCCACATATTCAAAACGCAACGCAGCATTAATGACTGATTTCTCAAAACCAAATACAGGCTTCTTAACAACAGGCTGCACAAAATCAATAAAGCCGCCTTGTTGTTTTCGACCGAATTGTTCGGTATAGGTTTCGGGTACATCCACATTCACCCAAGCCCATTCAGCATTAATATAAGTATTGATTTTAGGCAGCGTAGTATTAAAGTCTATAGCATATACGTTAACCTTTCTTTTCTTATCCAATACCAATCCATCGTCCTCATATTTGTTGTATATCCCGCCCATATAAAATAACCCCAATTCGCCAATCTTCCTGTTTCGTATAGCCACCTTACCTGTAAATAATGGGCTTCCATTGAAGCTTTCTTCAAACCTGTCTTGATTTTCTTTGCTGGCCGGAAGAAAGGTTTTATTTTCTGCATTATCAATGATTTTATCATCAAACCCATTGGTGAAATAAGCTTCATACGCATACACCCAATCCTTTGTTGACTTTTTCCCAAACACCCCAAAGCCCACGTTACTCCAGGTAGCAGGGAGCATTTGAGTAGAAGAAATAGGACGGTCAATAAATTCCCATTTAGGGCCATCATGATTTTGATTAAAAGCCCCAATAGGATTCATGACAATACCGCCCCGCATATTCAGGAGAGGAGAAAACTCAAAATCAACCGATGCAAATTCAATATTGATTTCTTTGGTACCGTCTTCAAATTCAATTTCACTTAAAAACTTAATTCGTTTGGAAATAGAAGAAGACACAAACAACGTCAATCGGCGCATTTGAAACTGGTGTCCTTCCGTAATACCGTCTTCCTGCAAATACTGGTAATTGGCCTCAGCATATCCACCCAATGCAACCGGCAGTTTACCTAACTGAAGAAAGGGGCGATTATAAACAGCATCCATGTTTAATAACAAGCCGGAGGTATCCTTTTCTGTTTTCCGTAACAACACAGGATCAATCTGCGCAATGCCGGTATAAGAAATGAAAAGGGCTAGAAATAGGAATAAAGATTGTCTCATACTTTTCTCAAATCAATAAAGAGTTGGTTGTTATCAATCGTCACGGGGAAAGTCCGCAGATCCCTGTCGGCTGGTCCGTTTGTCACCTTACCCCGATTATCATATTCACTTCCATGTGCAGGGCATTGCAGGTAATCACCGGCTGCATTCAGTTCGGCACCCTGGTGAGCACACTGCATCCAGATAGCGGAGTAATCATTATCACTAAAGCGGTACACGCAAATGGGGAAGAGTAAAGAATCATTTCTCACTATGACATACAATCGGTATTTACCCTTTTCATTTAAAACAAATTCCTTTGCATCAATCAATATTCCATCTTTGGTTAGTTTACCATTGGCGAATTTGGTGGCAGCGCAGGAACTTAATATGGTTGATAAAGCCGTGGCGCCAATACAGGCTGCACAAGACTTGACTATAAATTCTTTTCTGTTCATGTTTATTATGATACTACAACGATTTCAGAAATTTTAGGAGGCTATTTTTTTCCTGTACGGAAAGCTGCTGAAACCTTTCTTTGCTTTGTTGACCTTCGCCTCCATGCAGGAGTATTGCTTCTTCGATACTCTTTGCTCTTCCATCATGCAATAAAAAGTATTGCCCGCCTTGCGAATTAGGCGATAAACCCAACCCCCAAAGTGGTGGTGTTCTCCATTCAGATGTTTTGGCACTGCCTTCAGTATAGCCATCATCCAAAGCCGGGCCCATATCGTGAAGCAGTAAATCAGTATAAGGATGAAAGGTTTTATTAGACAACGAAGAAATTGATGAAGTTCCTGTCTTTAATGTTTGCTTATGGCAGCTTTCACATCCTGTTTGTATGAATAGATTCTTGCCTTGTATAACTTCCGCATCATTCTGATTGCGTTGTACAGGAGCTTTTAGTGTTTGCAGGTAAAAAACAACATTGTGGATGGTTTGATCAGAAACTTCAGGATCTATATGTAAGCCTGAATAAACATCTTTTGGTTGAAACGTAGATGTAATACCGATGTCCTGATTATAGGCATTTACCGTTTGATGTAACAGGTTGTAAGCTGCCGCCTTTTTTCCGAAGCGGTGGATATACTTCCCATTTCTTGGGATTGCATTAGAGAAAGGACTTACAAATAAGGGCAGATACTCATAATTCGGGACACCGCTAATCCCATCACCATTTCCATCGTTTGGGTCAGCCATTGCGAGGATATCTGCATCGCTAACAAGTTCTAGGAAACCTAACCCGGTATTGGCTGGAGGTGTAAATTTTGAAAATGTAGCACCTGCCGGTATTTGTTCGGGAGTGTAGCCGGGTAAAGCCCTGTTTTGCAACTGTGGCCCACCGAGGTGGAGATATTGGTTGCCGGTGCTATCCGTTTGCCCGAACCTTGTGAGGGTAGTAAACGGGTGTCCTTTGCCGTCTCCCGCATGGCAACTACCACAACTCGTAGCCACAAAGATGGAACCTAAACCGGTTTGAGAAGTGAATATCTCATCATTAAAAGCTACATCCCCTGCAAGGAATCTGCGGTTCTGTTCGAAACTAAGTCCTTCCACTGGTCCGTCGAGCAGTTCGTCATCGGGAGGAGTTCCGGGTAGAATTTTCTCGCAGGCCACCATGCTAGTAACGCCCAGAACAATTGCAGTTATGATCTTAAATTTCTTCATTTTATTGTAAGGTAGGTAAAATTATATTATTAGATTTATATAATAATATATTTAGACTAATCTAATTTAATTTTTAAACCTTTTTATTACCTTCACCAAAATAATTAGAACTGTGCATTCATATACCGAAGAAAACTATCTCAAGGCCATTTATAAGTTACAGGAAACCAACGGTGAAGTAGTTGCTACTTCAGCCCTTGCCCAGGTAATGGGCGTACATGCTCCCTCTGTAACCGATATGCTGAAACGGATGGCAGGGAAGAAATTGGTGACTTACCAAAAGTCAAAAGGTTTTAAGTTATCAGAAAAGGGGAAAAAAGTGGCCGTGGGGATTATCCGTAATCACCGGCTTTGGGAAGTGTTCCTGGTTGACAAATTGGGTTTTCGCTGGGATGAGGTGCATGACCTGGCTGAACAATTAGAGCATATACATAGTGAAGACCTGACCAATAAATTGGACAAGTTCTTAGGGTTCCCAAAAGCCGATCCACATGGTGATCCAATACCAGATGCAAATGGTGTCTTACCCAAATCAAAATCTGTTTTACTTTCTTCTCTTAAAGCTGGTGAAGAAGGAACCTTTACTGGTGTTACAGACCATTCTCCAGTTTTTCTGAATTATCTGGATAAAAATGCGATTTCATTAGGTAACAGCATTAAAGTAACATCTATTGAAGAATACGATCAAACTTATACACTACAGTTGACGGGCAAAAAAGAGGTCACAGTAAGTTTTAAAGTAGTCAATAGCCTGCTAGTGAGCAGATAAGACACCGAAATGTCAATGTTTATCAACAACAAGATTTGTTCGATTGAATTGGAGGGCAAGCTACTGTACCATAGCTGCAAAATACACAACAATCTCCCAGTTTTGGTTTGAGGATAGTTTCGCAATTTGTACACTTATAGAAATATTGACAAGCATCTGTGGGCATAGTTTCGTCTTTCTGAAAACCGCATTCGGGGCAAGTGATCGTAGATTGTAGTGTTAATGTCTTTTCCATTCTTTATTAGTTTTTGTCGCAACATGATATGGCTTTCACTTTGTAACCTGTTTTCTTGATAGCGGCTTCTATTGCCTTTACATCAACTTTAGATTTGTTGAAAGTGACCAAACTGCTTCGTGTTACATAAGAGGTTTTATAAGCCAATACGCCGTTTACTTTAGACAGTTCATTGTTTACATGCTCCTCGCAAGCCTCGCAGGTCATACCTTGTATAGTAAATTTTATCTGTTGCTTGTTATCAACCACTGCAAATGCTGTTGTTTCTGCTTTCGGTTTTGGATAAAACATCTTTGCATAAAGTGGGAAAGTCATCATCAATGCAGCAAAAACAGTTATTATTCCCAAAAACGTTTTGGATTGAAAGAATGAAGTCTTCTTTGTCGTTTCGCAATTACAATCCATGTCATTTGTTTTAGCTGGTTTTAGTTTCAAATACCATGCAAAGGATAATACGGCAACAGATAATCCTATCAAATAAGGTCTTGCCGGTTCTATCCATGAAAAGTTTGCGGCAATGCTGCTGCTACCGGCAAGCAATGCAATAAAAGGTGTGATACAGCAGAGCGAAGCTGCAATAGCAGTAAGAACACCGGCACTTGTAAAAGTGCTTGTTGATTTTATACTTATCATACTGTTTCCAGTTTTTGAGTTTCTACATTAATATGTTTGAAGAAAGGCCTTAATATCTTTAGATTTTCCTGTGTAAGGGAATAATAAATTGTTTGCCCTTCTTTCCTGGTTTCAACAATATTCCCATCCTTTAATTTCCTTAAATGTTGAGATACGGCGGGGATACTCATGCCTAAAATATCAGCAAGGTCGCAGGGGCATAATTCTTTTTCTCTTTCCAGTAAATAGATAATCTTTAATCTTACCTCATTGCCAGCTAAAGCCAATATATTAGAAAGGCTTGCAAAAGATTTTTGGGCAGTTTTTAATTTGTCTTTACATTTTTTTATTTGCTCATGGTCTGCAAATAGCCTGATACAGGTTTCATTGTTACTCATGAAGCGAAGATAGGAGAAAATCATTTTTTAAGCAAATACTTAAATAAGGCTAAGAAATACCTTTAAACCTTTATTTTTTGTATCCTCACCGCATTTAATATAGCCAGCAAAGCCACCCCAACGTCAGCAATGACTGCTTCCCATAACGTGGCGACTCCGCCAGCGCCTAAAGCCAGTACAAAGACCTTTACGGTCATTGCCAGAATAATATTTTGCCAAACAATGCTCCTTGTGATTTTACCAATCCTGATGGCAGATACAATTTTATGTGGCTGGTCGTTTTGAATAACCACATCTGCTGTTTCAATAGTGGCATCGCTTCCCAATCCACCCATTGCAATACCAGCATCAGCCAAAGCAACAACGGGAGCATCATTAACCCCGTCTCCAACAAAGGCAATATGTTTCCCTTCATTCTTTAATTGCTGGACTTTCTCTACTTTTCCTTCTGGTAATAAATCACCATAAGCTTCATCAATGCCAACTGCCTTTGCTACTTCATTTACTACTGATTGTTTATCGCCTGAAAGCATGACGGTTCTGATGTTAAGACTGTGCATGTCTTTAACAGCCTGTATTGCATCTTCCTTAATTTCATCACCCATAGTGATATACCCTGCATACTGGTTGTTGATGGCTACTACAACAATGGTATCAACTATATTTTCAATCTCCGCCGGATAAGTAATATTGAATTTCTTCAGCAGCTTTACATTTCCTGCCCGCATTTCTTTACCATCAACTTTTCCTTTTAATCCATGACCTGGGATTTCTTCTACCTCTTCGACTTTTAAATTGTTCGTTATATCGCATGCATACTCTGTAACAGCTTTTGCAATAGGATGCGTAGAATTCTTTTCAAGGGCTGCAGTTAATTTCACTAATTCCTTTTTATCTATACTATTGGGTACTACTTTTTGTACTTTAAAAACTCCCTTCGTCATTGTGCCGGTCTTATCCATTACAATCACATTTATCTTAGTCATCACATCCAAGAAATTACCTCCTTTAAACAAAATGCCATTTCTTGATGCCAAACCTATACCGCCAAAATACCCAAGGGGGATTGACACAACTAATGCACAAGGGCAACTGATAACAAGAAATACCAGGGCTCTGTAAAACCATGTTTGGAAATTATAATCATTAACAAAGAAGTAAGGGACAAAACACAGAGCAACAGCCAGGAAAAATACAATAGGAGTATAAACTTTTGCAAACCGGCTGATGAAAAGTTGTGTTTGTGATTTCCTTGCTGTAGCATCCTGCACCATTTCCAGAATCCTGCTCAGCTTGCTATCTTTAAACAGGGCATTTACCTTTACTTCTGCAACTGTATTTAGGTTAACCATACCTGCCAAAATGGTTTCACCTTTGTATTTTGTATCTGGTTTGCTTTCTCCTGTCAATGCGGCTGTGTTGAATGAAGCATTTTCAGAAAGTAATTCGCCATCCAATGCCACTTTCTCCCCGGGCTTCACCTGAATAGTCTCTCCCAACTCAATAATGGACGGATCTGCAACGACCAGTGAACCATTTCTGATCACTGTCACTTCATCAGGTCTTACATCAAGCAGGGCTTTGATACTTCTCTTTGCATTATTAACAGCGGCATCCTGGAACCATTCGCCGATCTGGTAAAATACCATTACTGCTACGCCTTCTTCATATTCACCAATTACAAATGCTCCGATAGTTGCAACGCTCATCAAAACAAATTCGTTGAAAATGTCACCCCGTTTTGATTTTCTGAAAGCAAGGTCTAAAACATTTCGGCCTGCCAATAAATATGCAATCAGGTTTATTATCAATAATGGAAGTTTAGGCAGATTAACTTTAAACCCGTATTCCAATACCAGCAGAATGACAAGTATAAATAATGCCAAAAGTAAATCCCGATGGGTTTTCCATCCTTGTTCATCTTTATCCTCATTTCCGTGATCATGGCCATCACCGGTTGAATGCAATGGAACAACTTTTGTTGTATTTGTCTTCTCGTCTGTATCGCAACATCTGTATTGTGCTGCATTTTTTATGTCATCGTGATTGTGTGCCATATAGAATCAATTAATAAAAAATGAAATAATTCCTGTAATAATTAATACAAGGCCGGTAATAATTCCGGCATTATGTTCCCATTTGTGCCAGTTTAATTTTAGTAATCCCTGGTAAGCTATCCTTATCCAGATCAGCATTCCTGCAACAGTTATAATTGTATATAAGCCAGCAATCGTAACAAGGAAATACCAGCCTTTACTACCTGCAAGCAGAAAATATACTTCGATCTCCATGCAGGGAGACAAAAACATAGCAATGACCAATGCGCCGACAACAGCACCTTTGCTCTTCCTTTCAATTTGCTTTTTCTCCAAATGAAAATGATGATGAGTGTAATGTTGTCTGACAAAATAAAGTCCAATCAATATCAAAATAGAAGGGCCGATTATTTTAGTAAAGTCCTCGATATGTGTGGTAAGTTCGCTGCCTATCATAGCAAGCAGCACGCCAATAATTATTGTACTGATTACATGCGCCATACCTGCAATGAAAGTAATACGTGTGGTCTCTGCCAGGCTCCAACCTTCTTTTCTGCCAATAGCCAATACCGGCAACCAATGGTTGGGAATCACTGCATGAAGCAGGCTGATGAAGAGACTACCGATAATGATATTGTACATTATAAAGTAATAAAAGGGTGATAAAAGAAAAAAGTTGCAAATGCATAATGCCTGCAATCTTTAAAGTAGTAGATTATATGTGTCTATGCCAAAAATGTCTTTGCCATTCCTATAATGGACGCAAGGATAATTAAACACTTGAACATAGATTAGTTTTTTCATAATAATTGTTTTTTACTTGTTAAGTATTACGTCACATTTAGGTGGGTACGGAAACCCTGCTACTAACGGTTTTCCATTTTAAAACGGGATAAACAAAGCAGGGCTCCGACCCATGTAATTATTCTATTCTTCTTCTTCCACATTATTCATCTTCGATAATAAATCATATGCTCCGTTAATCACTATCTTACTGGTCCTGTCAAAACCTTCGGGTAATATCACTTCTGTATATCCATTTTCTGAAACACCGGTAGTTACTTCAATTCTTTTAAAAGCGATATGCTTTTCAGTAGTTTTGCTGTTATCAGCAGCCCCTGGTTTTTTTTCTTCGTTCATTTCATCTGCTGCTATAAAAATGTATGACTTACCTGCAGACTGTACGATTGCTTTATCAGGCAGAGCGGTAGTGGTAGCAACACCTGTTTCTACAATTGCTTTCAAATACATTCCGGGCAACAGGTTTTTATCTTCCTGCAACAGATGCCCATGCACCCTGACGGTTCTTTCAGCACTAATTTCCCTACCAATCAAATGCACTTCGGCAAATCGTTCCTTTGTTTCATTATTCAATATAAAACGGATACTCTGCCCAATTTTTATTTTTGGAACATCTTTTTCAAAAATGGTAAGTTCGGCATGCAGGTGGCGTGTATCTACAATTTCAAATAGCTCCTGGTTTGCATCTACAAACTTGCCAATGTTCACCATTACTTTGGTTACATACCCTGAAATGGGAGCATATAAATTTGCTTTACCAGAAATATTGTCAGGATTAATCTTATCAGGATTGATATTGATGAGTTGCAGTTTGGATTTTAAGCCCTGAACTCTTGCCATCATACTATTATATTCACTACCGGCCTTTTGTAATGTTTTTTTTGCATTTACATTCTCTTTTGCTAATTCCTGCTGACGGTCCAATTCTTCTTTCAGGTAAGCCAACTGGCTTTTATAATCAAGATAGTCTTGCTGCAACTGAATAAATTCAGGATTCTCGAGTATGGCAATTATTTCTCCTTTTGTTACTGGCATACCTTGTAATAGTTCAGTGTTTTTTAAAGTGCCTCCATATGGAGAAGAGATAGTTATCAACTGCTGGGGAGGAACATCGAGCATACCAGATGCACGAATAACACTACTGAGATTTTTTTCTTCGATAGTACTATATTGTATGTTCACAGTTTTAAATTGCTCTTCGGTCAATTCTACATTATTGGCATCTTCTGTTTTCTTTTCAGCAGCTTCTGTTTGTGTCTTTTCTTTTGAAGAGCAGGCAGAAAACAATATGGCAGTGAGAGAAAGAATAATGAATGAACTAAATATTTTCTGTTTCATAATTATGATGTTTTATGATTCTTTTTATTTTAATTGATGCCAGCAATAAATTCAATGGCGATTACAGTTTGATTATACTGGCTTAATATTTTGATATATTCCTGTTTTACTACTACCGCATTATTGAGTGATTGTGTTAACTCGTAATAACCAATTTCACCGGCAGTAAAAGCTTTTTGTGCCTGGGCAATAATTCTGTCTGCCTGTGGTAAAGCTGTGATTCGGTAATAATTGATTTGCACTCTTTGCTTTTGCAGTTCACCAAACAACCCTGTTAGCTCTCCATTCAGATTGTATTGATAATTGGCAAGCTCTGCTTCTTTCTTTACACGGTTTACTTCTGCCGCCCTCACTTTTTCCTTTTGTGCTTTGGCAAATATGGGAATGCTGATACCTAACTCCACACCCTGGAACCGGTGGCCTACTCCGTAATATTTATCCTGGCCATTCACCGTTTGGTAACCTATCAATGACTGATTGAAATAGCTAACATTGAAATCTGGTTTCAATCTTGATTGCTCAACACCCTTTTCTTTTTCAGCAATGTCAATTTGTTGTCTGATGAAAGTCAGGGTTGGGTTTGCGATAATAGAATTGCCATCAGGATTAACCTGGAATATTTTTTCAGTGAGTAAAGTATCAGCTATAGCAGAAAGAGTAGAATCGGCAGTAAACACTTTTAACCGATTCAACTCAATCCGGTAATCTTCTTCTGCATTTTTAATTTGAGCCTTTATCTCATTCACCCTGCTTTCAGCATTATAGTTTTCCAGTGCATTGGTTTCGCCGGTCTTATACCTCAAGGCTGAAGCTTTGAGCACATTTTCATAAATTGCCAGCAAGTCTTTCAACAATCTTATTTCTTCACTCCAAAAAGTCAATTGATAGTAAGAGGTTTTTGTATTGGCTGACAGTTCATTTTGATAAACTTTTAATTGCAGCTCACTATTTTTAATATTGGATTCAGAAAGATTTATCAAACTCCTGAAGTAAGCCGGATTCGGAATATTTTGTATTATGGTTAGGTTATTGTCGAAGGCCCTGCTCTGAAACTGCCCAAAAGTGAAGTTGAAATTAGTTTTACCATAATCCTTTACAGTCTTTTTTAACTGTTGCTGGTAACTAATATCAAGTGTTCCTACTTTTATCACCGGATTGTTTTTCATAGCAGCGGCTAAGGCCTCATTGAGATTTATGACAGGTTTTGTTTGGGCATTTACAGAATAAGATGAAGCGGCAAACAAAATAACCAATGATGCCACCGCTTTTGCTACGGATGATTTGCCGGGTCTTCGTTTTATTTTTTCAAACCATGTGTATAATACTGGTAATACCACCAGCGTAAGGAAGGTTGCGGTTATCAACCCGCCAATCACTACAGTGGCTAATGGCCGCTGCACTTCAGCACCAGAACCTGCTGACAAAGCCATTGGTAAAAAGCCCAATGATGCTACTGCAGCCGTCATTAATACGGGCCTTAGCCTGACCGATGTGCCTTTTAATATAATTGCATTTATACCTGTCATACCCTCTTTTTTTAGCCGATTAAATTCACTGATTAACACTATGCCATTTAATACAGCCACTCCAAACAAGGCGATAAAACCAACACCTGCTGAAATGCTGAAAGGCATACCCCTGAGCCATAAGGCAAATACGCCGCCGATTGCACTCATAGGGATTGCAGTAAATATGAGTAGCGAGTATTTAATGGACCCGAAAGCGAAATAAAGCAATAAAAGGATTAATGCTAAAGCAACTGGCACTGCAACGGATAGACGTTTGTTGGCTTCTTCCAGGTTTTTAAACTGACCACCATATGTGATAAAGTAACCGGGTGGCAATTCTACCTGCTTATCTATCTTTACCTGCATTTCCTTTACTACAGAAGATATATCTCTGCCTCTGGTATTAAATCCAACAATAATCCTTCGCTTTGCATCCTCCCGTTGTATCTGGTTTGGGCCTAACTGCAAACTAACATCGGCCACTTGTTCCAATGGAATCTGGTTACCATCCGATGCAGCAACAAATAATCCTTTCACATCGTCAATGCTCTGGCGGCCTGTTTTTTCTAACCTCACCACCATATCAAATCTTTTTTCCCCTTCATACACTATACCTGCTGCTTCACCTGCGAATGCCGCACTAATGGTTCGGTTTACATCTTCTACATTTAAACCAAATTGTGCAATCTTATCACGGTTAAGTTTAATTACAATTTGCGGCAATCCTGTTACCTGCTCCACATATAGATCTTCTGCTCCTTTTACCGTAGGTACAATAACCCCGATTTGCTTTGCCAGATCTGCCAGCACATCCAGGTCTTCTCCAAATATTTTTATACCCACATCCTGCCGAACACCGGCAATCAATTCGTTAAAACGAAGCTGTATAGGTTGGGAAAGACCGTAAGAAATACCGGGAATTTTTTCCAGTTCCTTTTGCATTAATTCTGCCAGTTCTTCCCGTGTGCCGGCACTAGTCCATTCTTTTTTATCCTTTAAAAGAATAATCATATCACAGGCTTCGATAGGCATAGGGTCAGTTGGTATTTCTGATGCACCAATTTTTCCAATTACTTCTTTTACTTCTGGGAATTTTTTCATTAATAGGTCAGATGCCTGTGTAATTTTATCAATAGTCTGGCTTAATGAACTTCCGGTTAATAATCTGGTTTCAACTGCAAAATCACCTTCTTCCAATGTGGGGATAAATTCACCACCAAGCGTTTTGAAAATAAGTAAACTGATAATAAACAAACCAACCGCTATACTTACCACAAGCAATTTCATTTTCAATGCGCCTTTTATTAAAGGAGTATAAAGCCTCTGAAATATTTTCATCATTTTATCAGAGAGATTTTCTTTATGGCTTATTTTTTTACTCAATACCAAAGCACTCATCATGGGTACATAAGTAAGTGAGAGTAAAAATGCTCCGAGGATAGCGAATGAAACCGTTTGTGCCATTGGCCCGAACATTTTTCCTTCAATGCCTACCAATGCAAGGATGGGTAGATATACAATTAAAATAATGATTTGTCCAAAGGCTGCTGAGTTCATCATTTTCCCAGCTGACTTATATACTTCATCATCTAATTGGACTTGTGTTAGTTTTCCAGGTTTTCGATGGCCTAATTGATGCATGGTTGCTTCCACAATAATTACTGCTCCGTCTACAATCAATCCAAAATCAATAGCCCCCAAACTCATCAGGTTGCCTGATACTCCAAACAGATTCATTAACGAAATGGCAAAAAGCATTGCTAACGGAATTACCGATGCCACTATTAAACCAGAGCGGATATTGCCGAGGAAAAGAACTAATACAAAAATTACTATCAATGCGCCTTCAATGAGGTTTGTTTTTACGGTGCTAATGGCTCTGCTTACTAATGCACTTCTGTCAAGGAACGGCTCAATCACTACACCCTCCGGCAAGCTTTTTTGAATTTGTGTTATTTTATCTTTTACCCTTGTTATAACCTCACTTGAATTTCCCCCTTTAAGCATTAATACTATACCCCCAACTACTTCTCCCTCATTATTACGGGTTAATGCCCCATATTGTGTAGCATGGCCAAACTGCACGGTTGAAATATCTCTAACCAATACCGGAGCTCCGCTTGATGTTCGTGTTACTACAATTTTTTCAATATCAGTAATTGCTTTAATAAATCCTTCGCTTCGGATAAAATAGGCATTGGGTTTTTTATCAATGTAAGCGCCACCGGTGTTTTGGTTATTTTTTTCAAGGGCATTAAATATGTCAGCAATGGTGAGGTTAAAACTGCGAAGCTTATCAGTATTCAAAGCAATTTCATATTGCTTTAACAGGCCCCCGAAACTGTTTACATCTGCGATGCCGGGAGTGCCCAATAATTGCCGCCTTACTATCCAGTCCTGCAGGGTACGGAGAGACATGGCATCATATTTATTTTCATAGCCCTTTTTAGTATGTAAAACGTATTGATAGATTTCACCCAGGCCGGTTGAAATAGGAGCCATTTCAGGATTACCAATATTACTGGGTATCTGGTTTCTGGCTTCAATCAGACGTTCACCGACCTGTTGCCTTGCCCAGTAAATATTAGCATCGTCATGAAACACTACGGTAACAACAGATAAGCCAAAACGGGATATGGAACGGATTTCCTGTACTTCCGGAATAGTAGCCATTGTTTGTTCCACCGGGTAGGATATCAGTTGCTCTACTTCCTGTGCAGCCAACGAGGGGCTTAAGGTGATAACCTGTACCTGGTTATTGGTAATATCTGGTACTGCATCAATCGGCAATTTTTTTGCAGAGTAAACACCCCAGATAATTAATGCCAGTGTAAAAAGGCCAATGACTAATTTATTTTTTATCGAGAATTGAATGATTTTATTAAGCATATATTAATTCTGTTTGATTATACATGATACCTGAAAAAGTGAATTGTTCTTTGAATAATAGCTGCTATAAGTATTGCACATGCTACTACTATGAGAATGAATTTAATTATTCTTATAGCCAAAGGCTTTTTACCCTTTTTGGTGGGCTTTTTTATTACTGACATTGTTATGAAATCGTAATGCTAACGAAAGACATCATCCCCGTCAGTGATGTTTCTGAACATGGGAAATAAAAAACTCAGCAATGTGAGGAGGAATCAGGACAGTTTAGGAGGCTGCCAGATAGAGTAGAAAACTTCTGTACTGAAGGATATGTTATATAGAGGATATTTTTCTGATTGAAAAATAACTTTTTCAACCTGTGATTTGGAAAATTGATAATAAATTGCCGATGCAGTACAGCACGAACAAGTGCAAAAAGGAGAGCAATTATCCGAAGTTCCGTTATGCTCGTTTGAAGAGTTAGAAGATGTTATTTCTTTCTTGAAAGAACTGCCCCTCTTGACAATAAGATTGTCCGGACAAGGGACAAGGCTTACTACCAAAATAACTATTGATACTATTACAGAAAGAAATTTCATTGTTGGCAAAAATAGGATGTTTTGTTGCAAATTTCACAATCGCCCATGTATAAATTAGCATTATTGTTGCAAATCAGCCGGTTATATACTCATTCAAACACAATTTTTATACCTATTTCAGAAAAATGCTTCGAAAAAATATTACTTTAAGACTATGCCTCGGTTGCTACCTCTTTTCAATATGAATATGTTGTAATAACATAATGAGAACCAAAACCGCAAGCAAAAAGAGACCAATAATAATCCAAAAGATATATCTCAAAAACTTGGGAACTGATCTTTTCTGTTTCACTGATTGTTGCTTGATGCATTTTTTCATTTCATGATATTAAGGATTAGAAACAATAGGCCAGCACTAATTTACGATGTGCGGCAAAAGCTATAATTCCTTTTCCTTTAATTTTAATACTTTGAAAAGGTATATAATCCTCCTTAATACCTTGGATGGCATACAAACTACACTATTTCTGAATAGAAATATTAATATGATAGTACCATTTCTTTTAAATTAGTTATATTTTTAAGTTAGTATGATATTTATTACCTGAATAGTTTTTCCTGATTACACAACTCTATTTCCCAAATTAGTAACTATTAGCTTAAGCATTATCAACACCTTTGCCTCTCAAAAATCGCACTTATGAGATTAAGAGGAATTCTTGTTAGTTTAACTGTATTTATTACTAACTGCCTGATGGCGCAAAACCCAACGAAGGAAACTGATACTACCCATATTAAAAATTTGCCTGACGTAACTGTGATAGGTAGAAATAGCAAAAATGATTACCAACAGATGCCCGAAATAGTAGGCACTAATATTTATGCGGGTAAAAAAAATGTATTGATTGTGCTAGATAATGTGCAGGGAAACGTAGTAACAAATAATATGCGGCAGGTACTTGCAAAAGTACCCGGCATTCATATTTGGGAAAGCGACCCCAGTGGCATTCAGATTGGAATTGCCGCAAGAGGATTAAGCCCCAACCGCAGTTGGGAATTTAATGTACGGCAAAATGGTTACGACATCGCAGCCGACCCATTCGGTTATCCTGAGGCATATTATAACCCACAGTTGCAGGCGGTGCAAAGAATTGAGATAGTAAGAGGACAAGGGTCATTACAATACGGTCCTCAATTTGGTGGACTGGTCAATTATATTCTCCGCAATGGCAGTGAAATAAACAAGCCTATTGAATTTGAAACGCAGCAAACTATTGGCAGCAATGGGTTGTTTAATAGTTTCAATGCAATCGGTGGCAAGAAAGGAAAAATTCATTATTATGCTTTCTTTGACCACCGTAACGGTGATGGTTGGAGACAAAACAGCCAGTACTATACCAACGCAGCTTACGGAACTGTTACATACAATTTCACTGATAAATTTTCACTAACTGCTGAAGTAATGCGTTCACACATCAGGAGCCAGCAACCAGGTGGATTAACTGACGCACAAATAAAGCAGGATGCTCAACAAAGTTTTCGCAGCCGTAACTGGTTTGATATTACATGGACAACCCCTGCTTTGATTGCCAATTATCAAATCAATGAAAAGACCCGGTGGAATACAAAATTATTTGGAACGATTGGTGACAGGAACAGCGTAGGATTTTTACAATCTATTACTACAAAAGACAGCATTAATGCTACAACACTTATTTATAATAACAGGGTGGTTAATCTTGACCAATACCGGAACTACGGTTTAGAAAGCCGGATTATTACGGACTATTATTTAAGTAAAATGAAATATACGCTTTCAGGTGGCATTCGTTTATATACCGGTACTACCACCAGGCAGGCTGATGGTAAAGGAACTACCGGAACAAGATATGATGTAACTATATCCGGAAGCTATCCCCGTGATATAACCTTTGAATCAAAAAACCTGGCTGCATTTGCAGAAAATATTTTTCGGATATCTGATAAGTTCTTATTAATTCCGGGAATCCGGTACGAGTGGCTGGAAGGGTCTTCATCAGGAAGAAACGGATATACTTCAGGCGGGGCAGAAATAATTTTACAAAACATTACCCGCAGCCGCAGTTTCTTACTGGCGGGATTAGGAACAGAATATCATATTACAAAATCAACAGAGATTTATGGAAATATTTCGCAGGCCTATCGTCCCATTCAATTTGCCAACCTGCAGGCACCGCCTACAACCGATGTGGTTGACCCGGATTTAAAAGATGCCAAAGGATACAATATTGATTTGGGCTATCGTGGTAAAGTGAAATATTTCCTTCAATTTGATGTAAGCGGTTTCTACCTGCAATACAATAACCGCGTGGGCACCATTACACCAACGGGAGCCACTTATCGTTTAATAACAAATGTAGGAGCAAGTACCAGCAAGGGTTTTGAAGGATATGTTGAATTTAATCCAATACGGGCATTCACTAAAAGTCAACATACTGATGTGATATTTTTTGCTTCTTATGGATATACCGATGCCAAATACAGCGGCAACCACAAAGATGCAAATACAAAGGGGAAAAAAGTGGAGAATGCGCCTGCAAATATTTTTCGTTGCGGTATTACAGCAGGGTATAAAGGTTTTCTGTTAACTGCACAAGTAAGCAGTGTGGGAGAAACATTCAGCGATGCAAATAATACTGTTGCAGCATCTTCAAATGGAAATACTGGTTTAATACCTTCTTATACAGTAACAGATTTAACTGCTACATATAAATTCTCAAAAGGCCTGAATCTGAAAGCAGGGATAAATAACCTCTTTGACGAAAGATATTTCACTCGCCGTGCAGGTGGTTACCCAGGCCCCG
>CAZYTV010000008.1:0-24901 GCA_964650455.1 uncultured Chitinophaga sp.
TGCCTATGCCGTGCTTCCGGGGAGATTGGCTGATTGAGCAATATGAATTGGAGGTTACTCTAAACCTGATCACAAAGCACCCCTACGGGGTGAAATGGGATCTTATATCTCCGATAATTTTACTACCGACAAAGCACCCCTACGGGGTGGGAGGAGTGTTGCCTATGCCGTGCTTCCGGGGAGATTGGCTGATTGAGCAATATGAATTGGAGGTAACTCTAAGTCTGATCACAAAGCGCCCCTATGGGGAGGAAGTAGTGTTTCATTAAACCGTGCAATCTGGAATATTACCTCTATTTGGAATATTGGTGATTGGCAGCAATTCCTCACTCACCCCGTAGGGGTGTTTTGTGTTTTCCGTTGAAAGAAGAACATCTGAATCTGTAATAATAGGTTGTAAAAATGATCTATACAGATGATCACTCATCCAATTGGGGCGTTTTGCCGGCAACAAAATCACCCTTCATGGATATTCAGCTTACCCCAGTATTTTCCTGATTGCAGCCACCATCTTATCCCCCTTCTCCTTAATCTGTTCTTCTGTCCAGGTTAAACTGATGGCCGTGGAGATGCAGCGGTTCATTACTGCATGACTGGCTGCGAAGTCTTTGTTGGCCTGTTCCATCACGCGGTCTTTCAGTTCGGGACTGAGGGCATTGAGGGTGATGGCGTTTTTCAGGTGATCCCATTTACGGATATAGTGCCAGTTGTTGTCGAACCAGTAGAAGTTGCCGGCAAGGATGCCCCTGGCTTTCAGTTCGGCCACCACGGCACGGGTCTGTTCTTCGGTGGGCAGGAACCAACTGATAAAACTGCAACTGTCACCGGCCGGATCGGGAATGCGTCGGAAGCTGATTTCAGGTACAGTCGCGAGAATAGCCTTCAGTTGGGCATGGTTCTTTTTCTGAATGCTTAGAAATTCATTGAGTCGTCTGATCTGTGCCAGTCCCACGGCGGCATGCAATTCAGAAATCCGGTAATTATAACCGATAAAAGGATGCAGGTCCGCACCACGATCCACACCGAGGTGATCGTGTCCATGATCGGTATAGCCATCACTTTTTATATAAATGTCTTCGCGGCTGGTCATCACCACACCGCCTTCGGCGCAGGTCATGGTTTTTACAAAATCGAAAGAGAAAGTGCCCGCGTCACCGATGCTGCCGAGCATTTTTCCTTTATAACTGCCACCAATACTCTGGCAGGCATCTTCGATCAGGATCAGTTGATATTCTTTACAAATAGCCTGGAGTGCATCCAGGTCGGCCATGCTGCCACACATGTGTACGGGCATGATGGCTTTTGTTTTGGGAGTAATGGCTTTGCGAACGGCAACCGGATTGAGGGTAAGGGTATCATCCACATCCACCAGCACAGGTACGGCACCCACGCTCAGTACGGCTTCAAAAGAAGCCACGAAGGTGAAAGCGGGAGTGATCACTTCATCGCCATAACCAATACCGAGTGCACTCATGGCGGTGGTTAAAGCGGAAGTACCGCTGGAAGTCAGTTGCGCATATTTGCTGCCAAAGGTTTCGCAGATGGCTGCTTCCAGTTCTTTGGATTTCCAGATGCCTTTGCGGGGACCATCAAAGCCATACCGCATCAGAATGCCGGTTTCGAGGACATCATTTACTTCTTTACGTTCTTTATCGCTCCAGAGTTCATAACCAGGCATAGATCTAGTTTGTAGTTAATAGTTCGTAGTTAGTAGTCGGGAAGACTCCGGGAAGGGAGGGATCCTGACTGGGGAGCAAAGGTAGAAAAGGATTGGGGGATTGGGAAATGGGGGAATTGGGAAATGGGGAATGGGGAATGGGGAAGGGGAAATGGGAAATGGGGGATTGGGAAATAGGTCAGGCAACGGAAAGGGGAACTGGCTTGTCAGGTAAGAAAACTGCCATGCGGGCCATTTTTATACTGTTATTTATTCTTGCCTTCCTGCCGGTTGAGGCGCAGTGGCGGGTGGGACTGAGGGCCGGGCTGAACAGGTCCAACCTCGTGAACCGCTGGGACCGGCATGACAGCCGGATCACTGGAGCGGCCATTTCACGATTGAATGGCGGGTTGTTGGTTGAAATACCACTGGATGAGCAATGGTACCTTCATACCGGACCGCATTATTCCGGGAAAGGGGCGAATATGTTTGCAACAGATTCTACAATGAAAAAGGATTCGGAAAGGATCCGGCTTAATTATATTGAACTACCAGTGATGGCCGTCTATAAATTTCCCTCTTCAAAATCACATCAGTTTATGCTCTCCTCCGGTCTTTACCTCGGTTATGGTTTTAATGGGACGATCGCCTGGAAAGGGGGATTTATACCAACTAAAAAACATATTCATCGTAAAGCGGAAGATGAGTACCGGCGATTTGAATCAGGCTGGATGATCTCCGGGCTATACGAAATAAAATCACGGTATGGCCTGCGCCTTGATTTTTCCAAAAGCCTGTTGAATATCCATCATCCGGAAACCAGGCAGAAGAACATGGTGATGGGATTTTCGTTTTACTGGTATGTGAATAGGAAGAGAATAGAATAGAATAGAGTATGGTGAATAGATAATAGTAAATAGAGAATAGGGTTTGGAAATACCTGCAGCAGTAATACGGCTAAACCACTAAACGTCAAACTTTCTCTCACGGTTTATAAAAATCCCACTTCCCACCTGGCTGCACCAAAATCGCAATCTCGCTCATTTCACTTTCGTTATTGTTTTTACCAACAGCGGTGATCACATAGCGATAGGAGAAATGCACGGAGCAAAGGGTTTCTTTTAACTGGAAGCCTTCGGGTTTGGTAATGATTTTGGATATATATCGGGGTGCATTGCCAAATGCCTCGTTGTGCGAGTCAGCGGCATACTGGTACACCACATAATATTTAATCTCCACGCTGTTACGGGGGTCGGGCTTTACATCGAGCTGGATGATGGAATCATTGCTGATCGAACGACTCACGATCGGGGGCCAGGGCTTTTCATTATCGATCCAGCGCATGGGTGGCAGCAAGGCCGGGTATTTGTAATAATTGTTCTGCAGGCTGTCGTTCCAGCCATTGGGATTACGTTCAAAGGCTTTGCTGCTGAAATAAATGCTGCCTTGTACATTGGGATAACGGCGGAGCAGGCTGATCTGGTTGGGCAGTTCAGCCGGGTTCTTCCATTTGGGTGCTTTTTCCAGGGTGCGGTAAATACCATGCCCGATATAAATATGCCGGCCATAACTATGCCGGCTCCACCAGTCGAGCAGTTTTTCATAAGCGATCTTATCATGACCGATTTCGAGGTAGAGCTGGGGGGTTACATAATCAATCCAGCCCTTTTTCATCCACAATAATATATCGGCATACAGGTCGTCGTAGTTAGTCTGACCGGCCCGGCTGTCACTGCCCTCGGGATCTTTGTCATTATTTCTCCAGACACTGAAGGGGGAGATGCCGAAACGGCAAAGCTTCTTTTCTTCCTTAATCACTTTACTGATCGCCACGATAATGGAGTCACAATTGCTGCGGCGCCAGTCGTCTTTGGCCAGGGAGGTACCTGAACGGGCATAGGAAGCTGCATCCGGGAATTCTTTTCCGGGTATCCGGTAGGGATAGAAATAATCATCCATGTGAATCGCGTCCACATCGTAACGATTAACAATATCACGAACGATATTCACCACAAATTTTTGTGCTTCCTTATTTCCCGGATCAAAGTATTTTTTATCGCCATAGGTCAGGAACCATTCAGGATGGATACGGCTGATATGATTGGGGGCGATAGAAGACGTACCGATATTGTGGACGGCCCGGTAGGGATTGAGCCAGGCATGAAATTCCATGCCACGCTTATGAGTTTCCTCAATCATGAATTGCATCGGATCATAAAAAGGTACCGGAGGTTTGCCCTGTACACCGGTCAGCCATTCACTCCAGGGTTCATATTGGGAGGGATAGAAGGCGTCGGCAGCGGGACGTACCTGCACGATCATGGCGTTCATGCCATTGCGCTGGTGCAGGTCCAGCAGGCGGACAAAGTCGGCTTTTTGTTTATCGGGACTGTTGTAACCACTCTGGGGCCAGTCAATATTGTTGACCGTGGCAATCCAGACACCCCTGAATTCATATTTGGGCTGTGCGTAAGACGAAAAAGAAAAGAAAAAGGCCAGGAAAAGGAACCAGGCAGGGATTTGTTTCATGTCGTTCTCAGATTCGGAATGATTAATCGGGCGAAGTTACATCATTCGCCTCCATCCCGTACCTTATCAAGCAGGTCGCTGAGAATATTAGCATCTTTTTCTGAAAGATTGCCGAGGATACCATCGATTTCATCCTGCCGGGTATCCAGCCGTTCGAGCAGTTTTTTACCTTTATCGGTAATCATTACATCCACCAGGCGCCGGTCATTTTTACAAACCACTTTTTTCACCAGTCCTTTTACGATCAGGCGGTCCACGATGCGGCTGGTATCACTCATTTTATCCAGCATGCGTTCACGGATCTGCAGGGTGGAGAGAGGCTGGGGGAAACTGCCGCGGAGGATACGCAGGATATTGAATTGCTGGGAGGTGATATCTTCAGCATCAAAAATGGTCTTGCTCTTATCGCGCAGCCAGGCCACTGTATAGATCAGGTTGATTCCGGCTTTCTGGTGTGCATTGCGGAATTTGGCCTGTTGTATATCTTTTTCTATTCCCATTTGTGGTGACTCCATGTTAAAAGTAAAAAGTTTTGGGCGAAGTCAGTGACTTTACCCAAAACTTATTGATAAGCCTCAACCGGTTTAATTGTTATAGTAGAATTTTTCTTCCACAATCTGACCGTTTTTCCAGCGTTGTACTGCCAGTTGGGTATAGTTTCTTACCCCGTAATCTTTGTGGGTGTAATCAAACCACCATTCTGTTACGGCCAGGTCATCACTGATCAGGGTGCTGACCACTTTGGCTCCGCGGAATTCAGTCAGGCCGCCAACAAAAGCCTCTTCATACTGACGGTTCAGGGCCTTTCCTTCACGGGCCGGGTAGCTATTGTCCTGCATCACTACATCCTCTGCATAAAATTTGTCAAAGGCATCCAGGATTTTTCCTTCCAGCACCATCTGGTTCAGCTGGTCTACGTTTGTTCTTAAGTCGCTCATGGTATTATTTTTTTATTGTTTGAATGATACCACAAAATTAATGTTTAAACATTGAATAATCCAAATCTTTTTTAAAATAAAAGGGCATTTAAAGATTTATTAACAGCCGGGAAGCAGCAAACGGGGAAAAAAATACCTCTTCAGGGTATAGGCTGGTATGCTGAAATACCTTTGTTTTACGGCTGTAAGTCACGAACCACTAACCATTAACCCACCTTTTATGAAGTTTTTTACCGAATCCATCCGCCATTTTTTTGAGGGATTTACTTCGTTCTATACTTCGATCTTCGACGGAATTAAGAAGATTTAGTAGAATGAGTAATGAGTAGCCCGGGAGGATTCATTTAAGGCAGACGCAGGTTTACAGAGGGAATGAGTAATGAGTAATCAGTAATCAGTAATGAGTAGCCCGGGAAATGGCATTATTGAATAAATCAGGTTAATAGAGGGAGAAGCATTTTATTGATACTCAGTTTGAGGTCTCACTTTTTGTAAAGATTTTCCTGCTCTGGGACACCACTCATCACTCATTACTCATTCTCTTCAGCTCCCCCGTCAATTTCAATATCGCGAACAGATGATGCCCCTCATGCAGTAAAAAGAAATTGATCCATTGCTGCAGGTTCAGCTCCCCGAATAACGGGTGCATTCCCTTTTTCCCGAAATCGCTTTCACTGAAGTGCAGCATTTCATTGGCCATTTCCTTGCGGGTGGTGATCATGTCCTGCATCACTTCCCGGAAACTCTTGCCGCAATTGATGAGAAATTCAGGATCTGTTTCAGCAGTATAGCGCTCAAAGACCGGGACATGGCCTTTCAGAATTTCTTTGACCCGGCCAATAAATGTATGCTGGTAGGTTTGTAAGTGTACAATCTGCTGAAAGATGGACCACTTGCCGGGAATGACCTGGTGCCGTACCTGTTCTTCGGTCAGTCCGTCAATAATATCCACGAGATTCTTATGCTGGTACTGCAGGCGGGTGGAAATGTGTGATGGTAAATGCATAGCATGGGGTGTTTGTGGTAAAATTAAAAATCCTTAACTCTCCCAGACACGGGTGCCTTCGCTGCAATTGGAACAGATATCGATATTTTTTCGTCCCTTCAGGATTTGTTGCCTGAATTTACTGTATTCCCCGTTCTTCCAGATTTCTTTGAACGGTTTTTTCTTTAAATCGCCCAGTTGATGCTGCGCATCCTTGTCAAAACAACAGGGTGCCACCAGTCCGTCCCAGGTAATCACCGGATCATGCCAGAGCCGCCAGCAATGATTGGCCAGTTTACCCTTGAATTCATATCCATCTGTGGTCTTCCGGTAACGGCTGTATTTATCAATCGTGGGGATTAGCTGGTTCGGGTCTTTTTCATAGTCATAGATCTGGGCCGTCTTGAACCATACATCATCCACGCCGATCTCTTTCGCCAACGCCTTTACTTCATCGATCTGGTGTTCATTGGGTTTCACCACTAAGAACTGGAAAACGATAAAAGGTTTATGGCTTTTTAGTTCTTTTTTCCATTTCACAATATTCCTGGCCCCTTCCAGCACTTTACTGAGTTGTCCGCCCACCCGGTACTGCTGGTACACGTCCTGTGTGGTGCCGTCGATCGAAATGATCAGCCGGTCCAGCCCGCTTTCAATCGTACGCTTTGCGTTTTCATCCGTGAGGTAATGCGCATTGGTGGACGTGGCGGTGTAAATTTTCTTTGAGGCCGCATACTGTACCATATCGAGAAAAGACGGATTGAGGTAAGGCTCACCCTGGAAATAAAAAACCAGGTAGAGTAATTCTTTATGGAGCTGATCAATGGTTTCCCTGAAAAAATCCCGCTGGAGCATGCCCGTTGGACGGGTAAAGGCCCGAAGCCCGCTCGGACACTCCGGGCAGCGCAGGTTACAGGAAGTCGTCGGCTCAAAGGAAATAGAAACCGGGTAGCCCCATTGTACCGGCTTTTTGGTCCACTTGCTGATATGGTAACTTGCCAGCACTTTCAGCCCGTTCCATACCCGCCGGAAGGTTAATTTGGAAAAGAGGTTGACACTGTCTCGTCGGTTTAGTCGGCTCATCAGGGGTAAAGGTACGCGCTCCTTCAGTATGTCCCGCATGCTTCGGCAAGCTCAGCATGACACGAGCTGTCACCCTGAGCCTGTCGAAGGGCAGGATGACACGAACATTCGACTCCGATAGTTGAAAAGCAACGAAAAGCTCAGGGGTTTGAAAAAACTTCTAAGAAAGTTCTTAAGAATCGTGACGTCCGTGTCATCCTGAGTAGACGCCCAGGCCAAATTTCAGGGCAGGAGAAATATCATCTGCGTCGTACCGAAGGGTGACGAAAAAACACATTATCTTCAACAACACTCCCATGACCACCCCCACCTTATCATATCAACTCTTTCCCCTTGGCGATTCGGCCATAACGGTGGATTATGGTAACCGGATCGATGAGGCACTCAACCGCGAAGTGCTGGCCCGCTACCAACAGATCAGGCACCAGCAGTTTCCGGGTTTTATGGAAGCCGTGCCGGCTTATGGTTCACTGACCATTTATTATGACCCGGTATTTATCCGGAAGTTGTTGCCGGAAGGGGCAACCGCCTTTGATTATATACGGGAACGCGTAACCGAAATGATGCGCATCATCCTGCCGGTAACAGATGCTTCTTCGCGGCTGGTCCGGATTCCGGTTTGTTATGACCAGTCATTGTCAACCGACCTGGAAAGAATACTGAACGAGAAAAAGTTAACCACCGAAGAACTTGTCAGCCTGCATACCGGGCGGATTTACCGGGTCTATATGATGGGATTTCTGCCGGGCTTTGCCTATATGGGTGAAGTGGACGAACGGATCGCAACGGCACGTAAACCCAGGCCGCAGTCCACCAAAGCGGGCAGTGTGGGTATTGCAGGCCGCCAGACCGGTATCTATCCTTTTACTTCCCCGGGTGGCTGGCAGATTATCGGCATGACCCCGGTACAGTTATTTAACCGGAACCGGAAGGATCCTGCATTGTTACAGTCAGGTGACCGGGTCCAGTTTTATTCAATCGATAAATATGAGTTTGCGCATTATTAAAGCAGGCATACAGGATACCGTACAGGACCTGGGGCGGTACGGGTATCAGCAGGCGGGGATCAATCCCTCCGGCGCGATGGACCGTTATGCCATGCAGATTGCCAATGCGCTGCTGGGAAATGAATTGAATGAAGCGGTACTCGAACTACATTTCCCGTCGGCTGTTATCCTTTTTACCAAGCCGGTGATGATCGCCCTGTCTGGGGCCAACCATTTGCCCAGTATCAATGGCGAACCAGTTCCGCTGAACCAGTGCATCGTCGTTAATAAAAATGATGCCCTGCAGTTTCATCGCCCGGTCAGTGGTGCCCGGACTTACCTGGCCGTACAGGGTGGTTTTAAACTCGATCCATGGCTGGAGAGTATGAGCACTAATCTGAAAGCCGCAGCCGGGGGGTATGAAGGACGGAGTCTGCGTAAAGGCGATGAACTTTTATACCGGTCGGAGAAAGACTACAGCACTTTATTACCCGGAAAAAATTTCCGGGTCATGCCCTGGACGGCCGATCCCCAGTCAGCCGATAACAGCAAAGAAATATTTGTATTGCCGGGAAATGAATGGGACCGTTTGCGTGCTGAGGCGAAAGACAGGTTTTTGGAAACCCCCTTTGTGATTACCAAACTGGCAGACCGGATGGGGTTTCATCTGGGGAATGAATCTCTGGTTGCCCTGCCCGGGGAAGAACTGGTCTCTTCAGCGGTGACATTCGGGACGGTCCAGTTATTACCCGATGGTAAACTGATCATCCTGATGGCCGATCACCAGACTACGGGCGGTTATCCCCGCCTGGCGCATGTGATCACGGCTCATCATTCGCGGCTGGCGCAGAAACGAACGGGCGAAGCCCTGAATTTCAGGATGACGGATATGGCAACCGCCGAACAATTGCTGCTTCAGCAGCAACAGCATTTAAAACAGTTGCAAAACGCCTGTTTGTTTAAATTGCAATCTTATGCGTGATCATATTGATATCAACGCCGACATGGGAGAAGGCATGGGCAACGAAGCAGCCCTGATGCCTTTTATTTCCTCCGCCAATATTGCCTGCGGGTATCATGCAGGGGATACCAACAGCATCCTGCATACGCTGGAACTCTGTAAACAATATCATGTGACACCCGGTGCGCATCCCTCATTTCTGGATCGCGCCAATTTTGGCCGGAGGGAAATGGAATTGCCGGTCACGGAGCTCTATGAACTGATCATCCAGCAATTGCTCATCATGCAGGAAATGGCCGATATGGCCGATCTGAACCTGCGGCATGTAAAACCTCATGGGGCCTTATATAATATGTCGGCCCGTGAACCCCTGGTGGCGCAGGTGATTGCCAAAGCGGTTAAAAATTTCAACAGTAAACTCTGCCTGGTCGGTCTCAGTGGCAGTTGTTCCATTGAACAGGCCATCGAGATCGGGCTCAATACCATCAGTGAAGTTTATGCCGACCGTACCTACCAGGATGATGGCACACTGACCCCGAGAGGAACAGCCGGTGCCATGATCACCGATCCGGCATGGGCAGCGGCGCAGGTACTGGAAATGGTACAGGAGGGCACGGTGACCACGGTATCGGGGACTAAAATTCCCATTGTGGCAGAGACGATCTGTCTGCATGGCGACGGACCACATGTTCTGGAATTTGCCACTACTATACACCGCACGTTAAAAGAAAAAGGCATTGACATCCGGTCCAGCTAATCCAGGGAAAGGAACAAAGGGTGTCATACTCGGCGCCGCCTTCCTGATGGCCACTTCGGCTATTGGTCCGGGTTTCCTTACGCAAACCAGTTTATTTACCGGCGAACTGCTCAGCAGTTTTGGATTTGTGATCCTGATATCGGTATTGCTCGATATCGGGGCACAGCTCAATATCTGGCGGATTATAACCATCAGCGGCAAAAGGGCGCAGGATATTTCCAATATGGTAATACCCGGTCTTGGTATTTTTTTAGCTGCATTGATTGCATTTGGCGGACTGGTATTTAATATCGGCAATATAGCCGGAACGGGGCTGGGACTGAATGTGCTCACCGGTATGGATGTGAAGACCGGGGCCCTGATCAGTTGTGTGATTGCGCTCGGAATATTCTGGTCAAAGCAGGCTGGCAGTCTGATTGATGTATTTGTGAAAGTGCTGGGTTTACTTATGATTGTACTCACTTTGTACATCGCATTCATTTCACATCCGCCATTGGGCGAAGCATTATACCGTACCGTATGGCCCGAGAAGACCGATATGATGAAGATCGTGACCCTGGTAGGTGGAACGGTTGGGGGTTATATTTCATTTGCCGGGGCGCACCGGTTACTCGATGCGGGGATCAAGGGAAGAGAGCAGTTGAGCCAGGTCACCAAAAGTTCGGTCAGCGGCATCCTGATCACTTCCTTGATGCGGTATATACTTTTTCTGGCTGCGCTGGGCGTGGTATGGCAGGGGGTGAAGTTATCAGCCGCCAATCCCGCTGCTTCTGTTTTTCAATCTGCCGCCGGTGAGCTCGGTTACCGGTTTTTCGGCGTGGTGATGTGGAGTGCGGCTATTACTTCCGTGGTAGGTGCTTCCTATACATCGGTTTCGTTCTGGAAAACGATTTCTCCTTTTGTTCAGAAATATGAAAAGACGGTCACCAGTTTATTTATCCTGTTATCCACGGGTGTTTTTTTGTTGGTGGGTCAGCCGGTGAAACTGCTTGTACTGGCCGGTGCGGTGAACGGGGTTATTCTGCCCATTGCATTAGCGGTGATACTGGTAGCCGCGCGGAAACAGGAAGTGGTGGGGGAGTATAAACATTCTTTTTTACTGCAGGTGATCGGGTGGATAGTGGTGGCGGCGATGGGGTATATGAGTGTGGTGGGGATGTTACCTCACTTCAACCCCTTGTGACACCTCACCCCAACCCCTCTCCCAGCCTACCGGCAGGCAGGCTTGAGGAGAGGGGCTAAGAGCATTTTCATTCACCCCTGTCTAATTTTCTTAGAAATTATTGTTCGGTTTAATAACGGAATCTCCTTCCTCCTCTCCTTCAGGAGAGGGGGTTAGGGGGTGAGGTATAATTTGATGGAAATCTCCATCAGATGAAAGAAAAATATGTAATGCTGTTGCCCGAAATGCGAAAATTCATCCGGGCTTCTGCATCGGGTCGTCGCCAGATGCCTTCCGGCAAGAAGCTGCGTAAGGGTACAATAACACAGTATGAAGTGGTGTACAGGCTATTGCAGGAATTTCAGCAGCCGGGTGGGGTACCCATCCGATTGTTGCGGAAAAACAGGTATACAGCCCGTGACTGTCAAAAAGAGCGGGTTTACTGGAACCGGTTATTCAAAAACTTTACCGGTTTCCTGTACCGGGAGAAGAACGGGTATGATCAGTATGTATCCTCGGTACTAAAGGTATTGCGTACTTTTTTAAGGTACCTGGAACAGGAAAAGGGATTTCCGGCGTTGGGTATCTATCGGAAACTACGGGTACCGTCAGAATCGCTGACACCGGTGGTGCTGAGTCCGGAACAGTTGAGATTCCTGATCAGGGACAAAAACTTTTTGGATGCATTGCCGGAACACCTGATACGTACCCGGGACATATTTGTATTCGCCTGTATAGCGGGACTTCGTTTCAGGGATCTGATGAGTTTACGAAGATCGAATATACAGGTTACGGAAGAAGGGGTGAACCTGCTGGTGCATACGCAGAAGACTGGTTCATTAATACGGGTGCCCCTGCCGGAATGGGCGGTTGAGATAATAAAAAAATACCGGCGTGCTGCCGGTGTGTTTGTGTTGCCCCGGATTTCCGGTACCAATCTGAACCTGCAGATTAAGGAGCTGATGCGTAGGGCAGGATGGGTGTATGCTTTGCCCAGAATCAGGAACCTCCGGGGAGAGCCCGTGGAGATAAAGAAACCCGGCGGGAAGAGCTGGCGTTTCTGTGATCATATTACGGTGCATACCTGCCGGCGTACGGCCATTACCACTTTATTATTACTGGGGGTGGAAGAAAATATAGTCCGGCGTATTTCAGGTCATGCCCCGGGCAGCCGGGAGTTTTACAAATATGTGGGGCTGGTGCAGGATTACCTGGACAGGCAGGTGAAGGAGGCGCATAGGAGGTTGGTGGGGTAGGGGGTGTGCTTATTATGGCACGGTGGCCGGAATCCAAAGGGTAATCAATCAATTAGCGACTAATCCCTGGCTTCGTTTCGGGTTGACAAGACATTATTTTGTGTTACTCCCATCAATGTATTAACTGGGTTAGTACATGTGTAGTTTAAATTTAAGTTTTTAATGCTGATTTTAAACTGTCTGGGTTTTAGGGGGTACTTACAGTAGCTTAACATTGCTAAAACATACAAGGTTAACCTAAAGTGAGTAGTTCAAAATGAGGGGTCAGTATACCGCGAAATAAGGGGGTCTCTTTACGCGAAGTATCCAGTAATATTTAACATATCTGTTAACCAAGTGTCAAAAAAAATTGAGGGTAATTTGGAGAAGGATGCAAATGAAAAAGCATCACAGAAACTTGGTGGCAAAGATAAAATGCCATATACATTTGGAAAGTACCCTATTAAATTGATATAAAATGAAACCAATTATTTATTTTGTTATAATTATATTTCTAATAATTTGTCAAACAAATATTTCCTGCAATAGTGATAATACAAGTAAATCATATCCTCAAACTAATTATACAATTGATACTTCAATATATCACAATAAGGAAGAATCAGCTTTAAGTATTATATTAGAATCGTATGCTGATTCCATTAACAATTCAGATAACAAATCTCTTCCAAAGTTTTTGGAAGATTCACAGTTTGACTATTCAAAGGCGAGTATATGGATAGATTTAAATTCCCCAATTTCAATAAGAATGTCAATAATGTCAAAAGTTGTTAATTGCCAATCATTATATAATATTATTAAAAGTAAAAACATAAGATATGGAATAAAACCACTTAAAAAGGGAAATTTATCTTTTCCGTACAGTGAGTATTCATTTCTTGAGTTAGCTTCAATAAGAGCTTCAGAGCTTAAATGTCCTGGGCTAGAAAATCAACAACTGAATGGTGAGTAATATGTTTTTATGCTGATTTCAGGAGAATCCTTTCAGTTAAACTTAATACAGGTTAACTACTCCACCAATCTCCTGTGCGCCTCCTTCACCTGCTTGTCCAGGTAATCCTGCACCAGCCCTACATACTTGTAAAACTCTCGGCTGCCGGGGCATGACCTTGTTGCGTAAAAGAGCGGCTGTTTGTATATTTATGTTAGAAATGAAAGTCCGGTGAATGAGTTCTTTGATATACTGCAGGGCCTGTCCCGACCACGAAGTACGTCGGGATGACGCATAATGGTAGGGCAATCCTTGAAGAGACGCATTCTTCCCCGTTCGGGTTAATAATGTCCGGCCTCTCCTCCAAAGCCCTGGTCTTCGGCACCCCGGAAAACAAACTGAAATATAATAGCAAGGAAGAGCAGAAAAGTGAGTTCAGTGATGGAAGCGGATTGGACTGGCTGGATTATGTGGCGAGGATGTATGATGGGCAGATAGGGAGATGGCATGTGGTTGATCCGCTTGCGGATAAGATGCGTAGGTGGTCACCTTGCAATTATGCATTTAATAACCCGATTAGGTTTATAGACCCTGATGGAATGACACCCGGCGATTTTTATGACCAAAACGGAAATAAAATTGGCACTGATGGGCTAAAGGATGAAAAAAATTATGTAGTTACTTCGACACAAGATATTACTCTCGTTTCATCACGACAGGCAAAAGGTCAAACAACTCAAACAAGTGAAATATCATCGGAAATAGAATTAGCAACCAGTGACCAAATTGCAGCAATGAAAGGAGCGGTAGAAAGATCTAACAATCCTAATGTTTTTGTCGGCGATACTAAAGGAGGCTTACATGAAGAGGGTGGAACATTAGGTGTACATGAAGGTAAAAAAAGGGCAGTTGCCGGAACTCCTGGAGCAGCTTATAAAGATGGAGATTCTAAAATACACGTTTATGCAGACAAGCCAAATTTTAAAGGATTTTTAGGACAGTTTGCTCGTAGAGTTGTTCGGGAGATGAGTGACAAAAGCGAATATCACGTTCATCCAATAGGCGATGAGGATGTGGATTTTGTACAACCTCCATCTGATGACGATTTGAAAAGAGCAGTCCAATTAAGAAAAAAAGGATATACTGGAAACAACTATGTTTTAGGCGCAGGGAATAATACGGCTTACATTTATTCAGCTGGCAATGAAAAAGAAAAAGCCAAAGTAATTGCTACATTTCCGCTAACAACTCTATTCTCGTTAATAAAAAAATAGTGCCCTATGAAGTTTGCATCATATATATTATTACTATTTTGTGCTAATTTAAATACTTGTAGTAACAAGCATGTTATTAAAAATAGAATAGAAGTTAGCTTCGCAATTGACGATGTTAAACAACGAATCAAAGAAAACTTAATTATTAATTTCATTGGAGACAAAGACACTTTTTCCTGTGTTATAGATAAAACGGATTATATCAAAATTCCAGATTTAATATCTGAAACTTATACCATTATTTTAATATTTAATGAAGATACACTAGAATTTCGCGATGTTAAAAAGACTATTCTAAAAAATAGTAATAATCGCTGGGCTTTTGGAATTGATACCAAGCCTTTCAATAACCTACTTGGTTTATTAAGCCATGAAGAAACCATTGTTGACACAGCTACAAAAAAAATACAATATTGGCAGTTTTATCCAACTAAAGGAGATGGAATACAATTTGTAAACAAATTAAGATAGTGGTTTCATTAAAGTCTGCATTGGGGGGGGGCAAAGTAATTCCGCCCATTATGGGGCCGCTCGTTGTAGTAGTACTCCAGCCATTGATCCAGGTCGGCCTGGAGGGTTTCCAGTTCTGTGTAAGCTCCCCCTTTTTTCGGACTACTCTAAATTAGAGTTTTTTGGTTTTTAGTAATTCTAGGGAAACGAATTAAAAAATTCAACCGGGGGTACATTTCCCAATGAGTCATGCTGTCGTTCCTGGTTGTAATCCCGATGTCATTCTTCGGCCATAAATCGTAATTCGTTCAGGGAATAGATCAGATTACCATCGAATAATTCTTTCGTTGTGAGCCATTATTTCGCTCTATAATGCCATTCTGGATTGATTTTCCTTGTTGGATGAACTGAAGTTTGGTATTTCTTTCCTCACTCCACGGGTTGAGACGATAACTGATGAACTCTGAGCCATTGTCCAGCAGTATGAACTTTGCATATGTTGTACTATCTTTTGTTCTATTCCTCCACCAATCTCCTGTGCGCCTCCTTCACCTGCCTGTCCAGGTAATCCTGCACCAGCCCTACATACTTGTAAAACTCCCGGCTGCCGGGGGCATGACCTTGTTGCGTAAAAGAGCGGCTGTTTGTATATTTATGTTAGAAATGAAAGTCCGGTGAATGAGTTCTTTGATATACTGCAGGGCCTGTCCCGACCACGAAGTACGTCGGGATGACGCATAATGGTAGGGCAATCCTTGAAGAGACGCATTCTTCCCCGTTCGGGTTAATAATGTCGGGACTCTCTTCCAAAGCCCTGGCCTTCGGCACCCCCGAAAACAAACTGAAATACAACGGCAAGGAAGAGCAGAAAGCTGAGTTCAGCGATGGCAGCGGGTTGGATTGGCTGGATTATGGGGCGAGAATGTATGATGGGCAGGTGGGAAGGTGGATGTGTATTGACCCACTTGCCGAAAAAATGAGAAGATGGAATCCATACAATTATGCATTTGCTAACCCTTTAAAATTTATTGATCCTGATGGAATGAGTCCTGAAGATGCGAGTTATAAAGAAGTTAGTGAAAAGCAATATCAATTCGGAAGAGATGATGGGGGTGATGAACCGGGGGCACGTAATAAAGCAAGGAGGCACAGAAGCTCAAGTCAAAAAAAGGTCAGTGAAAAAAAAGGAGCTAGTACTTCTGAAACATCTTCTGAAATAGCCAATACTAGCTCTGCAAAAAGTACATTTACTATATTACTATTTTCAGTTGGTCAACTTGACCAAAATTATGGTGTTTGGGAATCTACATATAATCATAATTACTATGTAACTACTAAAGGGAAATTACGACCAATACCAACAAAGCAGCCCATTTCAAAACAAGCACAAAAATTTATTAACAGATCAAATTCAGTAAGAGGTAACGGTTTTGCTTTAGGAGTTACAAATACTCTGTTAACTAGTTATCAGGTTTATCAACAAATAGATGAAGGTGGCGTGGAAAATGTTAATGTTTATGATGCAGCAAATCTTACTGTTGGAGCAACTGGAGTTGTTAGTAATGGCATAACATGGGCAGGTTATGGTAGCCCCGCCGTCTCGGCAGTATCAAGATTTTCTATGGGTGCCGGATTCGCACTTCAAGGAGCTCAAACATTAGCGTGGTTTTATCAAAGTTGTGAAAATTTAGAAAAAATAGTCCCTTCTTATGGTAGCGTTGAGAATGATATACATATGCAAGATCTATATGACAAGGGAATAACTAAGTGGACAGACTATTTTAAATTTCAGTAATACAGGTGAAATGAATAATTTATATTACATGATCTGGAATGATTGTATTCGGCGTGGCAGATCGAATCCGGCAAACCGGCAAAATTGGAAAATTACAAGCCTGATTTTGATGTCGATTTCCATGTCAATGAATTTACTTTTATTATTTTTCGCTTTGGAGAAATTAGCTTTAAAAAGATCATTTTACAAAATTTATGTTCCGGGAATGCCCATTTATGTAAATAATGTGATTATTATGGTTGTATTGTATTTTCTTCCTTGTTGTATAATTAATTTTCTACTAATATTCTGGAAGGATAAGTATAAGCAGTTATCTAAAAGATACCCATATTATAAAGGAAAACTGTTTCTTACTTATTTAAGCGTTTCCATGTTATTGCCGGTTGTACTTTTATGGGGGGCGATAATAGTTAAAAAACTTAATTTATTCGGCATAAAGTAAGGAACATGGAGTGAATTATTTCAATTAATACTAAGAGTGGATAACGGCATAGGCAACAATCACGCAACCGCTAATTTGTCGTTAATGTGTGTGTTATATAATAAAATTCTGCTGATACTCAGGAGTAACCGGTATATGGTACTTTTAAAAAAAAACCCTTATTACAACGGTCAATTATTTATCGCCTATTTCATTATTTCCCTTTAAATCCCGGTGGTTCTTTTATGGGCGGTTATTTTCAAATATATTTAATTTCTGAATTAACTTCCCTGGATTGCTCTAATAGTAAAAGTCCATATTTTATATTGATAAAGACTCCGCTATAGAAATTCTATTGCCAAAATATTCAGGAGTTCCGGGAGTAAAAACAAAAAAGCCCAACCATAGGGTGTGTTGAGCTTTTTTTGTAATCATCCATCCTTGTTGTGTGTCCAATCAGCCGTTTAATATTTTTGATCCGAGCAGGTATTCCTTTCCGGTTTTTAAGAATTTGCCGCATTTGTGAAATGCACTTACCCTAGGAACTCTTACAAATTAGTTACTCTTTAAAGCTCATAATTTAAGAACATAGGGCTCAATTTAATTTAAAAATGAGCTATATATTATTATATTTGAGCTACAAATGGCTAAAAGCTCTCAAGATACCCGCTCCTGCATCCTGAAATGGATTGAATCAAATCCTGGACTATCTTCCCTGGAAATTCATCAAAGTTCTGGATTATCAATAAGTTATGCAACTACAAAACGAATTCTTGCACAATTAATTACAGAAGGGTTCTTGCTTGCCACGGGACAGGGGAAAGCTACACGCTACCAGCTAAGTGCAAAATACAGCCTGGTTACCCCGATAGACCCGGATGACTATTTCCAGAAAGAAATCGATGAAAGAGAAATACGGGCTGGTTTTAATATGGACTTGCTGAAGGATACCCTGAAAAGGGTTCCGGTGTTCAGCCTGGAAGAACTGTCATTTTTAAACGGTTTGCAGGCTGTTTATAAGGCTAACATTTCCTCGCTTTCTCCGGCTGCCTATAATAAGGAACTGGAACGCCTTGCTATCGATCTGAGCTGGAAGTCTTCACAGATTGAGGGGAATACGTATTCATTGCTGGAAACAGAGCGCCTATTAAAGGAGAAGCAGACGGCTGCCGGTAAAACCCGTGATGAAGCGACGATGTTACTGAATCACAAGGAGGCCCTTGATTTTATTATTGAACATCCGGGCTATGTATCCCCACTGACGGTGTCACGAATCGAAGATATACATAGTATACTGGTGAGGGACTTGCAGGTGGAGCGTAATATCCGTAAACGCCGTGTGGGCATCAGCGGAACAAATTATAAGCCTCTGGATAATGAGTTTCAGATCAAAGAGGCCATGATTGCCATGTGTGACCTGGTAAATACGGAAAGTTCTGTATTCAGCCAGTCCCTGTTAGCACTGGTATTGATTTCATATATACAACCTTTTGCAGATGGTAATAAGCGAACAGCAAGGATTATCAGTAATGCCATTCTGATGAATAATGGCTTTTGCCCGCTCTCATTCCGTACTGTTGATTCAGTTTTCTATAAAAAAGCAATGCTGATATTTTATGAACAGAATAATATCTCAGCATTTAAAAAGCTGTACATAGAACAGTTTGAATTTGCGGTGAAAACGTATTTTTGAACCTAGGTATCTGTTGGTCAGTGCTCTTTGACAACTACTAATTCCTCTGCAGAAGCCTGACTATACTTCGGAAACATCATTCCCCGTTCGGGTTAATAATGTCCGGCCTCTCCTCCAAAGCCCTGGCTTTTGGCAGCCCGGAAAATAAACTGAAATATAACGGCAAGCAGGAGCAAAAAGCCGAGTTCAGCGACGGTAGCGGGCTGGACTGGCTGGATTATGGGGCGAGGATGTATGATGACCAAATAGGCCGCTGGATGGTGATAGACCCACTTTCTGACCAATACAGAAGATGGAGTCTTTATAATTATGCTGTTGATAACCCTATTCGCTTTATTGATCCGGATGGTATGGCAGCCTCTCCAATTTATGATACTGAAGGAAATTTTTTAGGTACTGATGAAAATGGTTTACAAGGAGGTGCTTATGTTATGAAAAAAGAGAATTTTGTTCAGGGTATGTCAAGAGAAGATGTTGAAAAGCATAACACATATGAAAAAGGTCATCAAAATTATGGATTCGATAGTAAAGAGGCTGTTCAAAAGTACGGAGACCATTATGCTAATTTAGAGAATAGACCAGATTATGATGGGTTTGTAACAATAAAAGAAGGTGTAAAATGGGCAAAATCTCATCCGGGTGCTTTAGATAGTCCAACTGCAGAAAATACATTGTACATTGATGCTTCCAAACTTGACTTTGGAAATATTAATACAGAATCTTTCCCTTCAGTAAATGTGCCAACAGGAGTTAATTTATTTAATAGGGAAAATTTTGCCGAATCTGCTACAAATGAAACTTTACGAGGAACTGTTTATGCTTTAGGAGCTGCAACTCTTACTCTGACAAATAGAGAGAACAAAACGGTTAAAGTAGAGAATTCTAAAGATAATAGTACTGGTACAGACTATGATTGGAATAGAGGCGGTGGCCCGGTAAGAGACGCAGCAATTAGAATAGAAAGAGCAAGAACGGGAATAAATGATACACATGGATTTAAAACTTTTTATTATGGAAAAGGTAATTTAAGAAAATAACTATGTTTAAAATGAACATCAAATATATTTTGTTTCCTTTTTGCCTTGCTATGATAATGATTAGTTTTTTGTCATGCAAAACCTGTAAGTCATTTGGCGAGACTGCATTAGGGAATAAATTTGCATTAGTAGAAGCGGATGAAAAAAACAAATCGATACTTTATTGCACCTCTCCAAAATGTTGTTATGCGGGCATTACTGTTGTTCCTGCAAATGTTGTTTCTTTTAAACAAAATCGTAATTGGATAATAGCAAAATCGGAAGATATAGAGGGGGTTAAATTTTGGATTATTGACAAAAGATTTACGATTGAATTTAGATATGACAGCGGCATGGAGAAGGAAATAATGTCTCATGTGATAGGGCCGCTTACTTCTGCTGTATTTAATAAAGAGTTAGAAAGCCGGGAAATAGAATTGAGCATTCGGTAATTACCTTTATATATGAAAAACAAAAAAGCCCAACCATAGGGTGTGTTGAGCTTTTTTTGTAATCATCCATCCTTGTTGTGTGTCCAATCAGCCGTTTAATATTTTTGATCCGAGCAAGTATTCCTTTTCCGGGTGATAGATGAATAAGCAGGTGCCGTTTTTTATCGTCGAGATAATACTGTTCGCTTCTTGTTTGGGTACGGCCGGACATCCCCAGCTTCGTCCCATATAACCACCGGCCGCCGCCCTGCCCGCACTCACATAATCCGCGCCATGGATCACGATGGTCCGCATCATGGCCTTGTCATTGATCCCGGGCTCCACGCCGTCAATCTTCAGGGATAGACCATGCTTGCCGATATAGGTACTGGCCGTGACATAAAATCCGAGGCTGCTTTGCAGCGACTCCGGTTGATTGGAAAAACGATTGGCATATTCACCTCCCGAATTCCGGCCATGGGCCACATAGGTCTGCGTGACCAGTTTGTTATTTTCAATATCGATGATATACAATCTTTTCTTCAGCGAAGACTGACTGAAATCACAGATCGTGAGGTAATTGCTCCGGCTGATCTTTTTATGATTCAGCAGGTATTCATACCCCTTCCAGGCATAATCAAAAGCCACTTTGGAAAGTCCCAGTTCCTCCAGCCTGATACTGTTATAAAGCGCAGTGGCCGCATCAGCCAACACTGGGGAAAACCGAATATTTTTTGGTGAGGAAGCTGCTATTGCATCGTCAATCCTGTTCAGGGTATGAACAGCGGGGCTGATGGCAAAGGAACTGCATAAAAACCCCAGGGATATCGGGAATATTAGTTTTCTCAAACAGGTACGGATTTACTTTTTCTAAAACGATACGCATGACGAAATTATTATCGCAGCATTGCATTTTATAGTAATAATAGCCTGTTTTTTAAGTAATTAAGGATTAATACGTACATCCGTAATTGAACCGGAGAGTGATTTTACGAGATAAGTTTCTATCTATAGAATTTGTTCGATACGTAGTTGCGAAAGAATACGCGAAACGGAACTCAGTTCTCCATGATCTTATGTATATCCCGTTGCTTGGTAACAAATTCACTCGAATAGATCCGCAGCAATAACATAAATAAGGAGATCAGCAGGGGCCCGAAGATGAGCCCGATAAAGCCAAACAAGTTCAGCCCGATAATCACCCCGAATACCGTGGTCAGCGGATGCACATTGCCCAGTTTCTTTAATAAAGTAAAACGGAGCACATTATCAATGGTACCAATAATGCCAAAACCAAAGATCAGCATGGCAATCCCCTGCCAGTTCTGTCCATTGGCAAAGAACAGGATGGCCAATGGTATATAAGCCAGGGCTGCCCCCACCACCGGTATCATTCCCGCAATACAGGTGACCCCGAACCAGAAGAAGGGCTCTTTCACCCCTAATATTAAATAGCCGATCAGCCCCACCACCCCCTGCGCAAAGGCGATCAGGGGAATACCAATGGCATTGGAAGCAACCATGCTGTTCACTTCCTTGCCTAGCCGGCTTACATTCTCATCCTTCAGGGGAATATATTCATATAATGTATCTTCCATGTACCGGGCATTCATCAGCATGAAATAGAGAATAAAGTACATGAAGAAAATCGTACTGATTGAATTAAACGTGGCTCCCACAATGCCCGGCAGGCTCTTCGCGATAAAATCACCCAACTGATTTATATTTTCATCACTCAGGATCTCCATATTCAACTGCTGTTCGGCATCGGCCACCACTTTCTTCAGGGCGGCCACCAGTTCAGACGAATGCTGGATAGCATAACTCACTTTGGAAGAAAGCATATTGATCAGCAGGCCAACCGGTAAAAGGATCACCATAAACGAAACCAGCATCAGCAACAGCGTTGTCCAGCCCTTCCGCCACTTCTTCTTCTCGGTCAGGTACAACATCGTCCCATGCATTAATATATATAAGGTAATCGCCCCCAGCAATGCCGGCAAAAACGAATAGAGCTGAAAGCTCAGTAAAATCCCCAGCAGCAGGATGATGATAATAAAGAACACCTGCCGGATGCGGTTCTGGTCGATGACGTTGTTGCTCATGGGAGGGGGTTTGAAATACAAGTTACGAATAGTCTCCTTCGGTACGATGCAGTAAGCGTATCTCCAGCCCTGTAATCTTTATTTGGCATCTACTCAGGATGACACGGACGTCACGATTCTTAAGAGGTTCCTTAGAAGTTTTTTCAAACCCCTGAGCTTTTCGCTGCTTTTCAACTATCGGAGCCGAATGTTCGTGTCATCCTGCCCTTCGACAGGCTCCCACCTTCGCTTCTTAACCTCCGAAAGCTTTGGTGAAGGAGGAGCGCTACGGTCGGCAGGCAGGGTGACAGCTCTTGTCATGCTGAGCTTGCCGAAGCATGCGGGACGTATCGAAAGAGACATTACACCTTTACCTCCTTCCACTTCCCCTTCTTAAAATAATACCAGGCCACCAGCGCGATCAGGGTTTCGGCAACGGGGACGGCGATAAAGGCGCCGACAGGTCCCATGTTGAATACCTTGGCCAGTAAGAAAGCGAAGGGTATCTGGAAAAGCCAGAAGCCCACAATATTGATCCAGGTGGGGGTCTTCGTATCACCGGCCCCGTTGAGGGCCTGCACCATCACCATCCCGATACCATAAAAGATATAACCACTGCCGATGATCTGCATGGATAATACCCCAAAACGGTGTACTTCCGGCTGACTGGTGAAGATGCTGATAATGGGCGATGCAAAAATCAGGAAGATGAACATCACCACGGCCATAAAAATCGCATTGAATCTTGTCGCCAGTATCACACTGCGTTCCGCCCGTTCGGGTTGACCGGCCCCGAGGTTTTGTCCGACCAGGGTGGCAGCCGCATTACTGAGTCCCCAGGCAGGTAATATAAAGAACACCACATTGCGGATGGCTACCTGGTAACCGGCTGTGGCATGCGTGCCCCCGGTATCCGATACCAGCCAGGCCAAAACGATCCAGCTTCCGCTCTGAATGAAGAACTGGAAAGTGGCAGGCCAGGCTACTTCGAGTAAATGTTTGATAACCGGGAAATCAAACTTAAAATGGGACCACCGTATTTTGATATTCCCTTTGCTATGGAAAAGATAATAGCACTGATAGATCACCCCTGTACCCCTGCCAATCACCGTGGCAATGGCCGCACCCTTCAATCCCAGTTCAGGAAAGGGACCATAGCCATTGATGAGGGTGGGACATAATATGATATTGATGAGGCTGGCCAGCCAGAGGCTGCGCATGGCAATAGCTGCATCCCCCGCACCCCGGAATACACCATTGATCAGGAAGATGAGAATGATGACCATACTCCCGCCCAGCATGATACGGGTGAAAATGGCTCCCTCTTTTATCACCTGTGGTTCAGCTTTCATCAGCCGTAAAATATCCGGGGCAAAGATCAGTCCGGCCACACTGAGTACTAAGGCAGACAGCATACCGATCAGGATGGACTGGGCACCGGCATGTGCCGCTGCTTCGGGATTTTTTTCCCCGATACGACGGGCCACTACTGCGGTAGCACCCATTCCCAAACCCATGGCAATGGTATAGATAATCGTAATTACGGATTCGGTGAGACCGACCGTGGCAATCGCATCTTCACTGTTGGGCAGGTGACTGACAAAATACATGTCCACCACGGCAAAGACGGATTCCAGCATGAGCTCGAGGATCATCGGGATGGCCAGCAATACAATGGCCCCGCGGATGGACCCCCGGGTATAGTCATGCTCCCCGCCTTTAAGCGATTGTTTTATGATGGCAATAAAATGAGAAACCTTGTTGGTTGGTTGTTTCAACATGATTGAAATACTTTTATTAAATAACGAATAATGGGAATGTCCTGCAATGCTGTATTGCAGGCTGATTAATGGTCCATAAAATCAGGTTCTGATCCGGATGACCCGGATTACAATGGGAGCGAACCTTAGCAGTACTTCATATGCTGTGCTTAAAAGAAGGACAAATTTAGGGGAATTTTAAAAAACAGGCCTTTCTATTGGGATAAGGAGGAAATTTGAGGTGCTTCGGCAATGGTTCGACAATGCTTCGACAATGCTTCGACAATGCTTCGACAAGCTCAGCATGACAAAGAGAACAATGCATATAACAAAAAGCATATTAATCGTGGGGGTGGGCAATACCCTGATGGGCGACGATGGTATCGGTGCGTATGTGGCTGCCCGTGTGGAGGCCCTGCAACTGCCGGGTGTACACGCGATTACCGTACAGCAAATGACCAGCGATTTGCTGGATGAAATGCTCCTGGCCGATCAAACGATCATCGTGGATGCAGCAGTTGGGTCTGATCCCGTTCAGTTTTATAAAGTGGAAGAGACAGCGCCGGCAGGGGCTTCTTATTCCCATTATACCAGTGCCATCCAGTTGCTGAAGATGGCAGAACTGGTGTATGAACGAAAATTATCCATTCATATATGTGCCGTGGGTGCCTGGGATCTTGCATTGAATGGAAAACTATCCCCCCGTGGAAAGAAAAATGCTGACCAGGCGGT
>CAZYTV010000008.1:24911-41754 GCA_964650455.1 uncultured Chitinophaga sp.
GAAGGTATAGACGCCGATCAACATGTCGGTGCCGCAGCCGGTTGGAATGAACGGTGCGTAGTCCGAGAGATAGGCGCCCATATTGGCGTAGGTGGTGCAGCGCATGGCGATGAACTTACCCTGGGCGTCGAGCGCCAGTTCGGCGTCGGTCACATTGTCCCGACCATGGGTGTCGCTGAGGAAGGCATCGGAGCGTTCGCAGGTCCATTTGACCGGGCAGCCCGCGCGCTTGGCGGCCCAGGCGGTCAGCACAATTCTGGGTTGGATTAATGGACATGAGAATCAGTAGCGTTCAATTGAACGAATCAGATTACCTCTCCGGTCTTTCAGTTCGATCACCATCGGCATTTTCCCAATCGCATGAGTGGAACAGGATAAACAGGGATCATAACAACGGATCGTGGATTCCACCCGGTTCAGCATGCCTTCTTTAATGTCTTCTCCTTTTACATATTGCCGGGCCACTTCCAGTACCGAACGGTTCATGGAAGGATTATTCTGCCCGGTGGCGATAAGCAGGTTCACTTTTTTCAGTTTACCGGTCTCATCGGTTTTATAATGATGGAATAAGGTTCCTCTTGGCGCTTCAGAACTGCCGATGCCTTCCTCATAGTTCCAGCGGCCATTGTGCTGGATATGCAGGGAAGTGACTTCCTTATCATTTAATATTCTTTCCGCGTCTTCCACATCACTCAGCGCTTCGATCAGCCGGGTATAATGGTAATAGAAAGTACCATGCACCGGGCGTCCGCCATTGAGCTGCCTGAATTTTTCAAATTCTTCCTGGGCCAGCGGGGTTTTCATCCGGCTGCATACATTGAGCCTGGCCAGCGGACCTACCCGGTAAAATCCTTTATCAAATCCATACGGTTTGTAGTAGGGATATTTCAGGTAGGACCAGTTCACAGAACGTTCGGCAATAAACTCCAGGTAGCGTTCCGGGCTTACCTGGTCATTCAGAATCACGCCTTCATCATCCATAAAGCGCAGTTTGCCATCATAGAGTTCATGTTCACCACCCGGTCCTACGGTACCCAGGTACAATGTGTGAGAATTCGCAAAGGATTCCACCATGGCTCCGTTCTCTTCATGAAACTTTTTAATAATATTGAGTCCGATCTGTACAGTCTGTTTGGCTTCGGGTATCCAGTCGAGCAAAGCTTTCCGGTTGACTTCGGTCAGCGGATAAGCCATGCCACCGGGTACAATACCCATGATATGTATTTTCTTTCCCGTGATCCGTTCACTGATCTCCTGCCCGAATTTGCGCAGGCGGATACCGCGGAGCGCCACATCCGGAAATTGCTCTGCAATACCGATAATATTCCGCTTGGCCGGATCACTGTCATAACCCAGCAGAAAATCCGGGGCAGACAAATGGAAGAACGATAATGCATGGGAAGAGAGATTCTGCCCGATATGCATTAAACGTCTTAACAGGTTGGCAGTATAGGTTGGTTTGATTCCCTGGATCATTTCGCAGGCTTTTACACTCGCGAGGGTATGGCTGGTGGGACAGATGCCACAGATCCTGGGTGTGATCGTCGGCATCTCCGTGTACATACGTCCTTCACAGAATTTTTCAAAACCGCGGAATTCATTTACATGAAACTGCGCATCATGCACGCTGCCGTCATCATTCATTTCAATAGTGATATTGGCATGTCCTTCGATCCGGGTCACCGGCGAGATAAATATTTTACGCTTATCCATATTTCAGTTTTTTGGTCTTGCCCAGGTCAGGCAGACGGTCGTGGAGAAATTCGGCCAGCACATAGAAGATGGTATCCGCATCAGGCGGGCAACCGGGGATCACAAAATCCACTTTCACCACTTCCTGCAGGGGCACTACTTTATCGTTCAGCCGTAAAAGACAGGGATGATCGGGCAGTTCGCCCTGGCCATCATTACTCACTGCATTCACGTACGAAGTATTGATCACATCCTGTAAATTAAAATAGTTGCGCATACCCGTTACATTGGTCATCACGGCACAATCGCCCAGGGCGATCAGTGTTTTGGCTTGCTTGCGGATATGTAATATTTCCCTGTAATGTTCGTCACTGGTAATGGAACCTTCCACCAGGGCAATATCCACTTCGGGCATTTCTTTGCCATCCACCACGGGGCTCTTAACAATATCGGCGAGCTTAACGACATCGAGGATGCGTTCGTCGATATCGAGTAAGGACATGTGGCAACCGGAACATCCTCCCAGCCAGATGGTGGCGAGTTTCTTTTTATTCATCTTTTTGTTTTTATAATCATGTCACCCCTTCAGGGTTTTTGGAGACTAACCCCATTGTCATTTACTATAATAATGTCAGCCTTTCAGGCTTTTGAACTATAATTTTATAAGCATTACTGTAATTCACTTTTTAAGAATTTTATCTTAGAAGGTTCTGACAACTGGCAACTGACATCTAACAACTCCTACAACTTCATCTTCCTCCTCGCTACCAGCTCTGTAATCATTCCCGGGTTCTTCTGCAGTTGTCCCTGTACAATGGCTTTGGGCCAGATGGCCCCGGTAGGACAGGCATGCAGGCATTTGCCACAGGAAGTGCAGGTGGTGGAAGCCCCCCAGGGTGTATCGAAGTCGGAAATGATCCGTACCTGGTGACCGCGGTTTTTGATATCCCAGTTATGCGCGCCTTCCACTTCATTGCATACACGCACACAACGGGTACACATGATACATCGGTTATGATCCATCACATACCAGGGATGGGAAGTGTCCATATCACATTGCGGGAAGAGGTGGGGATAGCGGATATTATCCACGCCTGTTTTATAACCCAGTTCCTGTAATTCACATTTTCCGTTGGACACACAGACCGCGCAGACGTGATTCCGTTCTGCAAAAAACAATTCGGTGGTAATGCGCTGGTATTTTTTTATCCGTTCGGTGGCAGTACTGATCACCATATTGGCGGTTGCTTTAGTGGTGCAGGCCGGCATCAGTTTATTGATGCCTTCCACTTCAACCAGGCAGAGCCGGCAGGCACCGATATCGGCGATCCCTTTCAGGTGGCACATCGTCAGGATCTCAATATCATGCTCACGGCAGATTTCAAGGATCGTTTTATGGGGATCCACATCCAGTTTTTTATCATCGATCAGTACAGGTATCTTGTTCATACAATCAGCGTTGTAGTCAGTAAACTTGTTTATTCCACGTTCACGATCTTCTGTTCATATTCTTCCCTGAAATGGCGAAGGGTGCTCAGCAGCGGATTCGGGGCAGAGGCACCCAGTCCACACAGGCTGGTCTCTTTCACATATACAGCCAGTTCTTCCAGCCGGTCAAGGTCAATCCGGGTGGCTTTTCCATCCACAATTTTCTGCAGCAGGTCATGCATCATCTTCGTGCCCACGCGGCAGGGAATACACTTGCCGCAACTTTCATCCATACAGAATTCCATAAAGTAGCGGGCCACATCCACCATATCCGAACTTTTATCCATGACGATCAGTCCGCCGGAACCCATGATAGAACCCAGGTTCACGAGTGACTCATAGTCCATCTTCACATCCAGGTGATCCGCGGGGATACAACCACCGGAAGGACCACCGGTTTGTGCTGCTTTGAACTCCTCCCCGTTCTGAATTCCACCACCGATATCAAACACTACTTCACGCAGGGTGGTGCCCATGGGTACTTCAATCAGTCCGGAGTAATTGATTTTACCAGCCAGGGCAAATACTTTTGTGCCTGCACTTTTTGGGGTTCCCGTTTCGCCATACCATTCACCCCCGTTCATGATAATGGGAGGAATGGCGGCATAGGTTTCCACGTTATTGATCAGGGTGGGTTTACCCCAGAGCCCTGACTCAGCCGGGAAGGGTGGTCTTGGTTTGGGTGTACCGCGTTTGCCCTCAATGGAGGCAATCAATGCGGTTTCCTCACCACAAACAAAAGCCCCGGCACCGATCCGTACTTCCACTTCGAAAGAAAAGCTACTACCCAGTATATTTTTTCCCAACAGGCCCAGTTTGGTGGCCTGTTTAATGGCCAGTTCAAACCGTTTAATCGCCAGCGGGTACTCCCCACGGATATAGGCAAATCCTTTACTGGCACCAATGGCATAACCGGCAATGGCCATACTTTCCAATATGCGGTGGGGATTTCCTTCCAGCACACTGCGGTCCATAAAGGCTCCGGGATCCCCTTCATCGCCGTTACAGATCACATATTTCTGGTCACTGATATATTTATATACAGTTTCCCATTTTAACCCGGTCGGGTAACCGGCACCTCCGCGTCCGCGGATACGGCTTTGTTTTACTTCGGCAATCACTTCTTCTGGAGAAAGAATAAAGAGCGATTTATCCAATGCCTGGTAGCCTCCGGCGGCCAGGTAGTCTTCAATACTCTCCGGGTTGATATCACCGCAGTCTTTCAGCGCGATCTTTTGCTGGCGTTTGAAAAACGGATCTTCGGTGGCATTCACAAAGGGTGTTTCCCTTGAATCGGAGAATAACAGGAGATCTTCCAGCGGTTTTTTATCCACCAGTTGACTTTGCACCACCTGGCTGATATTATCGCAGTTTATTTTCTGATAGATGGTTTGTTCAGGTAAGTATTTCACCAGTGGTCCCTGGTTGCAGGGTCCCATACAGCCGGTGGGAATCACTTCCACGGTATCTTCCAGGTGACGGGTTTTGATTTCTTCGGTTAGTTTATGTAACACTTCTTCTGAACCGGAGGAGATACAACTGGCGCCACAACATACACAGATACGGTGTTTATATTGCTGTTGTTTCTCTTTTACTTTACGGGTCAGGTCCTGTAGTTCATGACGGATCATAGAATTCCAGTTTTCTCGTTAATACTATGGATGATTTCTTCAGCATTGGCTTTACCCTGTACATCATTATCAATCACCACCGCCGGGGCAAGGCCACAGGCGCCAATGCAACGTGCTACCTGCACACCGAATTTATTATCCGCGGTAACCTGCCCTGGTTTCAGGGCAAATTGCTGTTCCAGTTTATTCAGGATCGCCTGCGCCCCTTTTACATAACAGGCGGTACCGGTGCAGACAATGCAGGTATGTTCACCCTTTGACTTCAATGAAAAGAAGTGATAGAAGGTAACGGTGGAGAATACCCGTGACGGAGGCAGGCGCAGGGCCTTGGCGATATAGGTCAGTACTTCAACCGGTAAATACCCGTAAGCACTTTGCGCGGTATGCAGTATTTCGATCAGAGCATCGGGTTTGTAATTCTCTTTTTTTATCCGGGCCGCTATCAGTTTTAATCGTGGGTCGGTTTTAGGCGCGTCTTTAACAGGGACAGCAGTGTCGCTTTTCATAAACTATTCTCCTGATGTTTTGTGGTAATAGGGGCAGTGGCAACTGCCGGCAGATCGTTAGATAATGCTTTCATGAAGCGGTGTACCTGGCGGTACTTTTTTGAACGAGGACGAAATTATTGAGCAGGGCATGGTCAGTACATGATTAAAGTCAGCCTGCAACCTGTTGTTAAACAATCCGGAAATAAGCAGCAGAAAAGGTTCATTGAATGCTTAAACGTGACAATAATCATATCCGCTCATGACGGTATCTGTTTGAATCCGGTACCTCCACTGTCGACATTTGGAGGAACCTCACTTTAAAAAATCCGGAATATGGAAGAGCCCCGGCAAACCCAGTTATTAAATCAGCTTTGGGAAATTCAGCTTAAAGACGGCTTTGTCAAGGATACCGCAGTAAAGCTGCTGGCAAAACGTTTTGACCTTTCAGATGTGGAAGTGGAAGGGGTGGTATCCTTTTACCATTTCTTTCACCGGAAGCCAACCGGGAAGTACACGATCTACCTTAATAATAGTATCGTATCCGACCTGAAAGGCTTTAACCGGATTAAAGACACGTTTGAACGCGAAACCGGAGCCAGTTTCGGTTCCGTGGATCGTACCGGAACGTTTGGACTTTTTCTTACACCCTGTATCGGGCTCAGTGACCAGGAACCTTCTGCGCTGATAAATTTTTATCCCTTCACCAACCTGAATGCGATCAAGGTAAAAGACATCATCTCTCAATTGAAAAAGGGAGTAGCTCCGGAAGCTATCTGTGATGCGCCGGCGGATAATATCCGTTATATGCCTTCGGGGAATAAAACCGTTTTCTTCAAACCATTTGAAGCGGGTTGTACCCTGGCCAGGGCCGGTCAACTGGGACCGGAAGGAATTATTGAGGAATTGAAAAAAGCAGAACTGGCAGGAAGGGGCGGTGCATATTATCCAACCTGGAAGAAATGGAATGCTGCCAGGCTGCAACCGGCTCAGCCAAAATTTATCGTATGTAATGCGGATGAAGGTGAACCGGGCACATTTAAAGACAGGGTGCTGATCAATACACAGGCCCGCTCCCTGGTGGAGGGAATGATGATCTGCGGTTATGCAGCAGGTGCAGCTTCCGGCATCATTTACTTGAGAGGTGAATACCGTTGGCTTGAATATAAACTGAATGAAGCTATCCAGGAATACCGTGACGCCGGCTTGTTGGGGTCAACCTGCAAAAGCCTTACTGATTTCAGTTTTGATATCCGGGTCCAGGTAGGGGCGGGTTCTTATGTATGCGGGGAAGAAACAGCCCTGCTGGAATCACTGGAAGGAAAAAGGGGGGAGCCCCGGACCAAATGGTATTACCCGGTGGAAAGAGGTTATTTACAACAGCCCACGGTGATCAATAATGTAGAAACATTTTGTGCCGCTGCCCGTATTCTTGAAATGGGAGCGGATGCGTATATACAACTGGGTATTCCGGGCTAACCGGGGGTCAAACTGCTGAGTGTATCCGGTGACTGCAAACTGCCGGGCATCTACGAAATAGAATGGGGGATGACGGTGGCCGAACTGCTGGAACTCTGTGAAGCAGAAGATCCTTATTATATACAGGTAAGCGGCCCATCGGGCGAGTGTATTTCCATCAAGGACAAATACCGCCGTATTTCTATGCTTGACCTGATGGCCCGGAAGGATATCCGTTGCGGGGGATCTTTTATGATCTTCAGCAAGCAACGGGACCTGGTCAAAGTGCTGTTGAATTTTACTGAATTCTTTAAATCGGAATCCTGTGGCATCTGTACCCCCTGCAGGGCGGGTAATTTTATTATACAGCGAAAACTGGAAAGACTCAGCAACGGGCTGGCCACTGAAACAGACCTGCAGGAATTAAAAAGCTGGGGTACGATCATGAAGAATACCAGCCGTTGCGGACTGGGTAAAACGGCCACGAACAGCCTGATTTACGCGATGGATAAGTTTCATGATTATTTCGCTGCTAAGCTTGATAAGGATTTCAACGGGCTGAACCTGCGCTTTGATATGGAAGGAGCTACAAAGGAGTATGAGCAATACAAAATCTGATCGTATGGCAAAGATGGTTAACATTACAATTGATGGAAAGCCTTTCCAGGCAGAAGAAGGAAAAAACCTGATGCAGGCTGCCCGGCAAAACGGGGTATTTATTCCATCGCTTTGTTTTTATGAACATATAGAACCCCCGCTGGGAACCTGCCGGGTCTGCACCTGCAAGATCAATGGAAAATTCAGTCCGGCCTGCACCGAAAAAGTTTCAGAGGGGCTGTCAGTGGAGGTCAACTCCCCTGAGCTGCTGGATACCCGCAAAGCCCTCGTGGAAATGATGTTTGCCGAGGGTAATCATATTTGTCCCGCCTGTGAAAAAAGCGGGATGTGTGATTTGCAGCATATGGGCTATGAGCTCGGCGTGTCCTCCACCCGGTTCCAGCACCTGTTCAAAGACCGGATCATTGATTTCAATCCCACCCGCATGGTGATGGAGCACAACCGCTGTATCAAGTGCCTGCGCTGTGTGGTGGATGTTAAAACCAGTGACGGGAAAAAAGTATTCAATTACCAGAACCGGGGCAATGAAACCTTTGTCGGGATTGATTATGAACAGGAAGCCCGGCTGACAGAAGACGAGGCTGTGAATGCCATGAAGATCTGTCCCACCGGCGCGATTATGGTCAGGGGGGTGAGCCAGGCCGAACCATTCGGAGAAAGAAAGTACGATATGGAATCTGTGCAGGAGAACTATAATAAGAAGAAAAAAGGAAGTGGCCGTCCGCCGGTGATGAGTAAGAAGATTGTGGCTACGGTATCACTGGCCGGTTGTTTTGGTTGTCATATGTCGTTGCTGGATGTGGATGAGGAGTTGCTGGATATTGTGGAATTGCTGTCTTTTGATAAATCACCACTGACGGATATTAAAAACTTCACATCCCGTTTTCATATCGGGCTGATTGAAGGAGGTGTTTGTAATTCCGAGAATGTGGAAACCCTCCGTAAGTTCAGGGAGTATTGTGATATCCTGGTTTCACTGGGCGAATGTTCGATCTGGGGCGGATTGCCCACCATGCGGAATTCCATACCACTGAGTGAATGCCTGGAAGAAGCCTATCTCAATTCGGCTACCAGTGAAGCGGGAGCGAATATTATTCCTTATCATGAAGACCTGCCCAAGATCCTGGACCGGGTCTATGCCTGTAATGAAATAGTTAAGATTGATTATTATATCCCGGGTTGTCCCCCGGACGCGAATCATATCTGGAAAGCGGTAAAAAATATTCTGTGGGGCGAAGAGTATTCCATTTTGTATTCAGAGTTTAAGTACGATTAATGCTATTGATTATGAACAGAAAGATTACGATCGATCCGGTTACCCGTGTGGAAGGCCATGGCAGGGTAACTATTCATCTGGATGAATACGGCCAGGTAAAAGATTCTTTTTTTCACATCGTGGAGTTCCGCGGCTTTGAACGGTTTATCCAGGGACATCCGTATTGGGAAGCACCGGTACTGGTGCAACGGCTTTGCGGTATCTGCCCGGTGAGTCATCACCTGGCTGCGGCCAAAGCGATTGACCAGTTGGTGGGGGTTGATCCGAAAGACCTTTCTGCAACGGCCACCAAGCTAAGGAGGCTGATGCATTACGGACAGGTGTTCCAGTCGCATGCCCTGCACTTTTTCTATCTCGCTTCTCCTGACCTGTTATTTGGCGTGGATGCACCGGTGGAGAAACGAAATGTAATTGCTGTAGCCGTTGAAAACAGGGAACTGGCTATTAAAGGCATTACCATGCGGAAATTCGGGCAGGAGATTATCAAAGCCGTGGCCGGTAAAAAAATTCACGGGATACTGGCTGTACCGGGTGGGGTGCATAATAATCTGTCAGAAGCCGAACGGGATTATTTCCTGGATGGAAAGGAAATAGAGAGTATTGATACCATGATTGAATGGTCGCTGGCCATGGTTGATTTTATAAAAGGATATCATGAAAAGAACCGGAAATTCCTGGATGAATTTGCCCGGTTTCCTTCCGGGCACCTGGGGATGGTGAATGAGTGGGGGGCTATGGATCTTTATGATGGCCAGCTCAGGGCGATCGACAGTGAAGGCGATATCACCCTCGATGATGTGTCCACCGATCTCTACCAGGATTATTTTTCAGAAGCGGTGGCGCAGTGGTCTTATATGAAATTCCCATACCTCAAACAGGTAGGCCGGGAGAATGGCTGGAACCGGGTGGGTCCGCTTGCCAGGATCAATGTATGTGATTCTATTCCCACCCCGTTGGCGGAAAAGGCACGAAAGGATTTTATCGCTTTTACCGGGCAAAAAGTCAACAACAGCACCATGTATTCGCATTGGGCCAGGCTGATCGAAGTGTTGCACAGTGCGGAAATGATCAGGAACTTATTGCATGATCCGGACCTGATGGGGGACGACCTCATCCGCAAGGGAATAGCAAGGTTAAAAGGGATCGGTATTATAGAAGCGCCCCGGGGTACCCTGACTCACCACTATGAAGTGGATGAAAAAGGAATGATCACCCGTTGTAACCTGATCGTATCCACCACGCATAATAATGATGCGATGAATACCGCGGTGAAATGGGTGGCGAATAATGTGATCAGCCGCAAGGGTACGATTACGGATGGGATGCTGAACCAGGTGGAAGTGGCGATCAGGGCATATGATCCCTGTCTCAGTTGCGCCACCCAGGCCATGGGTAAAATGCCCCTGAAAGCGGAGTTGTATAATTATAAAGGAGAATTGATTGATGAAAAATTCAAAAACTGAAAGAGCCGGAACCCTGCTCGTTGGCATCGGCAACAGCGGAAGAAAAGATGACGGGCTGGGCTGGAAATTTACCGGGCTTGTATCCGAATCGGACAAGACATTTATTGACTGCGAATTCCGCTACCAGTTGCAGGTGGAAGATGTGCTGTTGACCTGTCACTATGATAAAGTTATTTTTGTTGATGCCACGCATGAAGAACTGGAAGATGGGTTTGAACTAAAACCCTGCCGGGTAGCCCCGCATTATTATTACTCCTCCCACATGCAAAGCCCCGAAACCATTCTTTACCTCGCTAAGGAATTGTACAATAAAGAGCCGGAAGCGTATGTGCTGGCCATATCCGGTAAACAATGGGGGTTGGGTACCAGTCTCAGCCCGGAAGCGGAAAAGAATTTGCAAAAAGCCTGGTCATTTTTCGAAAAGGAATTGCGCCCGGTTGTTCCTGCTACAGCCTGAAAGACAGGATGCCGTATCGGTTATTATCATTTGCAGTTTTCCTGAATCAACTGTGGCGCACTATCTGAGCCGAGTTCTTTCGCTTTCCTGAAATCAGTACAGGCACCGGTTTTATCGGCAAGGTGTTCAAATTTCAGTTTACCTCTCAGTACGTACGTTCTCCACTCATTCGGAAAGTGTAAAACATTATTATTGTAATCCGCCAATGCCCCTGTGTAATCACGGATTTTTGTTTTTAACACACCCCGGAGGTTTAAGGTGAAAATGTTTTTTGCATTAATGCCGATGGCCTTATTGATATACTTCAGCGCTGTTTCAAAATCATTTAAACCAATATAATTATCCGAAAATGCAATATATATTTCTTCGATCCGTGGATTAAGTTCAACCGCTTTCTGCAGGTCCTTAATCGCTCCGTAGTAATCACTTTCTGCAGTTAACACAGAGGCCCTGTCATAATAATATTCCGGGTTATTGGCATTGATTGAAATGGCATTATCGAAATCGGCTTTGGCCCCTTTGTTATCATCCAAACCGGATTTTACCTGGCCTCTTCCCTGGTAAAACTCACTTTCACCGGGTTTCAGCTCTATCAGCTTGTTATAATCGGCCAGGGCACCTTTCAGGTCATTGATTTTAACCTTAGCCAGTGCATTAAACTTGAACGCTTCGTAACAGGTTGGACATTGCACCGTTGCCTTGGTGAAGTCCTGTATAGCACCCGGGTAGTCATTCAGATTAATTTTAGCTAAACCTCTTTTGAAATAGGCAAACGGGGAAAGATTCGGATGCCGTTCAATTTTTTTGGTAAAATCATTGATGGCGTTCTGATGCTGATCCAGTTCAAGGTAAACCAAACCCCTGAAATAGTAAAGTTCATTAAGTGTCCATACCGGGTTTTCTTTTTTAAGCAGGTTGTTTACATCTGCCAGTGCACCCGGATAGTCTTTCAGCTCATATTTTGCATAGGCAATCAGGTATGCTGCATCAAAATCACCAGGTTTTAATTTTAATAATTTAGTGCATTCAGTAATAGCCCCTTTATAATCTTTTACCTTGTATTTTTCAGCAGCAGATTTATACAGGGGGTGCAGTTCCTGTGCATTTAGCTGACTGAAAAAAAGGCAGACTGACAGGGCAAGCTGCAGGAGAATTGACTTTGCCATAATTGCGGGTTTGGATGAAAGAAAGCGGCAATTGCAAAATTACCGGGATATTTTTCATCCTTTCAGACTGCAAAGAATTTAAATTTTATAATGCTCTCTCAGTTTGTTGCCAACCACACTATTATCGCCATCTGTTTCATCCGGGAACTGTGCAGCCTGAAAAAAAGAAGTAGTAACTGACAATCCGCTGACAATCCGGATATCGGGAAGTAAAGTATATCATATTGGGGTCTGATAGGCGTCATAACCCGGTGTTTCAATTCGTTCTAATATAGCATCCGCTTAGCCAATCTAAATTCATCGCCATATGAATTTCTATTTTTCAGGACTGTACTTCCTGCCTTTAATTGTCGGCGGGATCCTCCTTATCGCGCCGGCAGCCATTTCCCGGATAATTGTCATTACCAGTTCCATCCTGTTATCTGCCCTGGCCCTCTTCGTTTTCCTTAACGTAAATGAACCGATGTATTTCAGTGTCCCTCATTATGTGAATGAGATAGTCGCCGGGGCTGATATACTGATGCTCCTTTACTTCGGATGGGTGGCCATACGCCGGAAAAGTGTACTGGTGGGTATCATGAGTATTGTCCAGTTGGCCGGGCTTTTATATTTGCTCAAAAATCTTTCAGCAGGGGAGTCCATGCAGTTTATGGTGGATAAGCTGAGTACATTCATGTTTCTCCTGATTAATATTATCAGTGGTATTATTGCGGTATTTACCCTTCGGTATATCGATGAAGAAAACTGTTCTGCTTTCCGGAAAAAATTCTTCCTGGCCCTGCTCTTCTGGTTTATCGGGGCAATGAACCTGGTGGTATCGGCCGATCATCTTGAATACTTCTTCCTGTTTTTTGAACTCACCACCCTGGCCTCCTTCCTCTTTATCGGATTCAGGAAAGATGATATTTCGGTAAAGAATGCACTGACTGCATTATGGATGAACCAGGTCGGCGGAATCGCTATTCTTGCCGCCATCTTTTTTATCGCTTATAACGGGTACGGTGAAATCACGTTCACCAACCTGCTGGCACATACAGGTGCGGATGGTATTTTATTACCCCTCGCTTTATTAAGTATCGCTGCACTGATTAAAGGCGCACAACTGCCCTTCAGCAAATGGTTGCTGGGGGCCATGGTGGCTCCCACACCGGTCAGCGCCCTGCTGCACTCTTCCACCATGGTGAAGATTGCTCCCTTTATCATCCTTCGTTTGTCCCCCGCGTTGAAAGACACCCCGGTGGCCATGGTCATCATCGGGTTGACCGGGTTTGTGTTTATTGCTTCAGCGATCAGTGCTTTGTCACAGGATAATTTCAAACGTATCCTGGCTCATTCCACTATTGCCCTCCTGGCCCTGATGATCATGATGGGGGCGGTGGGTACACCGGTCACTGTAGTGGCTTCACTGGTACTGGTGCTCTTCCATGGGATTTCCAAGTGTATGCTCTTCCTCAATGCAGGTGTGCTCGAACGGGTATTCCATCTCAAACAATCCTCTGATATGGATCGCCTGGGTGAAAGCGGACCATTTACAGCCCTGGTTATGACTATTGGATTTATGTCTTTATTACTGCCGCCTTTTGGTGCCTTTATCGGCAAATGGCTGAGTATTGAAACCCTGGGTGCCCTGGCTACTGATAAAGAATTAATGGGGGCCCTGGTGATTGTGGCTGTGGCGGGTGGTGGTTCCGTTTTGATCCCGGTTTATTTTAAAGTAATGGGAATACTGATCAACCGTAGTGGCGAGAAGGATCATATCCGGTTTGAAAAGACCGGTCCTTATTATTCGCACACCATATATATATTACTCGGACTGGTACTGGCCACTATAGTGGGATTGCCTTTTCTGCTCACCCATTATTTTGCCCCGGTGGCTTCCGCCACGACCGGACAACCGGTTCTGGTGCTGACTGAAGGATGGAATCTTTTTATCGGTACCATGCGTATTCCGTTGCTGCCGATGCTGATTGCTTTCTTTTTATTACCTGTTACCGTGGTGGTGGCTATGTTTATCCGCTTCCGTCATGTGGACAGGGCCAAAGAATATATGTGCGGGGAAAAAGTGAACTATTCATTTTCTTCCTTCTATTTCTCCACCGACAGGGCCATCCCGTATTTTTCAGCCGCGGGGATCCTGTTTTTTATAGCGCTGATCATTGTGGCATTGATTTAAAATGAATGTTATGAATGAGTACCTGATCCCGGTTTTACTGATTGTACTGGCCCCGGTTATTGGCGGACTGGTCTATGGATTTGACCGGATAGTAAAAGCCCGGATGCAACGGAGAATCGGACCGCCCCTTTTACAGCCTTTTTATGATTTTCTGAAACTGGCCGACAAAAGACAGATGATGGTGCATTCCACGCATGCTTTCCTGGGCATCATGCATTTTGTTTCCCTCTGGTTTGCCCTGGCAGTATTGCTGCTCGGCGGTGACCTGATCCTGGTGATCTTCCTGCACCTCTTGTCCACTTCCTTACTGATCCTGGCGGGCTACAGTACCCGTTCCATTTTTAGTCATCTCGGTGCCAACCGGATGGCCATCAGTGTACTGGCATATGAACCGGTCCTGATCATTATCGCTGTTTCCATCTTTATGATCAATGGAAGTTTCGATACCTCCGTGGTGTTTGCCTCCGGTGATCCATTATTATATAAAATGCCGCTGGCCTTTGTTGCCCTCTTACTGATATTACCCATTAAACTGAAAAAATCACCCTTCGACGTGGCTGAAGCACACCAGGAAATCACCGGTGGCGTGGAACTGGAATACTCCGGTTTGTTTTTTGAAGCCGTCTATACCGCCAAATGGCTGGATTATATTTTCTGTTATACCCTGGTCTTCCTTTTTGCCGGCAGCAATATATTATTGGGAATCGGATTGGTCATTTTCACTTTCTTTTACCTGGCCGCGCTGGATAATTCCACGGCCCGTGTCAACTATAAACAAATGCTGCGGTTTTCATTAGGTGTGGCATTTACGTTAGCCTTTATTAATTTATTAATCAATAGCCTTATATGAATCTGGCATCGTACAGAAAAAAATCACCCTGGATCCTGCACTACAATGCAGGTGGTTGTAACGGCTGTGATATTGAGATCCTGGCCTGCCTGAGCCCCAAGTATGATATTGAGCGCTTCGGCATGATCAATACAGGCAATCCCAAGCAATCGGATATATTATTAGTTACCGGACCGGTCACTAAACGTTCCCGCGAAAGACTGGTGGAGATCTATGCACAGATGCCCGAGCCTAAAGTGGTGATCAGTTGCGGTGCCTGTGCCAGCACCGGTGGGGTATTCCGCGGTATGTACAATTGTGAAGGCGGAATCGACCAGTTTATCCCGGTGGATGTGTATGTATGTGGTTGCGGTACCCGGCCCGAACAGATAATTGACGGGGTGGTACAGGCATTGGGGATACTGGAAAAGAAAACAAAAGCGCTGGAGGAATCTGTAAAACTGAACAGGGAAGCCTGGCAGGAAGATGGCCAGTTGAACCGCCGGAATATAGCCGATGAGATAAAACCTTTACTGACATGAAAAAGACGGAAACCACACTGGAGCACCTGCGGAATGACATTGCTGCCTTTTACAAACCCGAACTGCATCATTTTATAGTGATGAACGCAGTGGAAACAGGGGATAAAATGGAAGTGCAATGGTTCTTTGCCGACTATGCTCATCCCTGTGAAACCACTTGCTTTTATGCCATGATTGGCCGGGATGAAGTGGTGCCCAGTATTAAAGACATTGTTTTATCTGCCTGGGTGGCCGAGGCCGAACTGGTGGACCTGATGAATATTAATGTTGAAAATACGGCGAAGGGATTTGTCCTGGAACCAGATTTTGAAAGCGGACCATTATTAAAGAAAAAATGATATGGGAAGGCAATATGAAATACCGGTAGGCGCCCAGCATATATCCCTGCTGGAACCCCTGCATTTTAAGTTTACCACGGAGAATGAAAAGATCATCAGTACCGATGCGAATGTATATTATGTACACCGGGGGATCGAACAGGCCTGTGTGAGTAAGTTCAAATTCCGCCAGGTAAGTTTTGTGGTGGGACGTGTTTGTGGTTTATGTTCCATCTCGCATACCACCGCCTATTCACAGGTGGCGGAGAAACTGCTGAAGATCGAGATTCCGAAAAGAGCCAAATACCTGCGGATGCTGGTGATTGAACTCGACCGGATTCACTCGCATTTGCTTTGCCTGAGTCATGTGGCCGAGAACTCCGGATTTGAAGCCCTCTTTATGAAGACCATGCAGTACCGCGAGTTTTCCATGGAACTGCTGGAGGCTGTGTGTGGTAACCGGATACAATATGATTTTTCCATTGTAGGTGGTGTGGCGCGTGATCTGAAGCCGGAAATTGGGCAGTTGATTTTACAAAGACTGAAAACATTTATGCCACAACTGGAGGAGCTGGTGAATATATACCAGAACAACTGGACTTTGTCGCTGAAGAATAAAGGAGTGGGTGTACTGACCCGGGAAGACGCTATGCGGCTGAATGTGGTCGGGCCCTTTGCCCGGGCGGCCGGACTGGCTGTGGATGTACGCAATGAAACCGAGGACTTATTGCCCTGGAAGGAAGTGGGCTTTGAAATGATCACCGATACTGCAGGGGATGTGCATGCACGGAATATGATCCGGCTGCGCGAAGTCTATGTATCGATCCGTATCATTCAGAATATTATTAATGGCTTACCGGAAGGGGAGCTGATCACAGAGACCAAGGCCTTTCCGGAAGGGGAAGCCACGGTAAGGCTGGAAGCACCCAGGGGTGAATTGTTTTATTATGCCAAGGGCAATAAAACCCAGGTGTTGGAACGCTTAAAAATAAAGGCCCCGACTTTTTCCAACGTGGCGGGTATGGTGAAAGCGGTTGAAGGAAATGAGTATGGTTCGGCACCGGCGATCATTGCGTCGTATGATCCTTGTTTGTCGTGTACGGCCAGGTAGAGAAGCTAGAAGCAAGAAGGGAATACAAGTCGGGAGTCGGTAGTCTATAATGCGGGAAGCGAGAGGCTAGAGGCGAGAAGGGAATACAGTCCCTCTGCGTTCTCTGCAGTTAAATAAAAAGTTATGAACACATTTTT
>CAZYTV010000009.1:0-36344 GCA_964650455.1 uncultured Chitinophaga sp.
AGTGGTGGAGTTTATCAATTGAAGGAACCGGTGTTTATCCGTCCGGAGGATTCGGGTACGATGGATAGTCCAACCCGGATAGTGGCGGCTCCAGCAGAAAAACCGGTACTCAGTGGCGGTATCACCATTGGTAACTGGAAAAAATTATTACTCTCTGTTCCGGGTTTATCAACTAAAGCAAAAGGGCAGGTTTGGGTGACTGATTTATCCTCTGTCAGCAATCAACCGGTCAATTTCCGCCAGCTCTGGATCAATAATCAGAAAGCAGTCCGTGCCAAAGATGCCAATGGAGATAAAATGAACCGTATTCTCAACTGGGATAAGAAAGATCAGACCTGTTGGATACCTACACCAAAGATTCCGGGTTTCGCATCTGTAAAGAATGCTGAATTCTTTATTCACCAATGGTGGGCTATTGCCATTTTGCGGATAAAGAAAATAAATGTGAAAGGCGACAGCACCCAACTCTTTTTCGAACAACCGGAAAGCCGTATTCAAAGCGAGCATCCCTGGCCCGCTCCCTGGATTTCTAAAGAAACCGGCAACTCCGCTTTTTATTTAACCAATGCGCTGGCATTTCTGGATGAACCGGGCGAATGGTACCTGGATCGACAGCAGCAGAAACTTTATTACTGGCCGGGGAAAAATGAAAACCTTTCTACCGCTTCAGTTACCGCCCCATTACTGGAAACACTTGTCAAGGTCGAAGGCACTACAGAGAATCCGGTGAAGCATATCCGTTTCAAGGGAATCAGCTTTCAGCATACAGGCTGGTTACGTCCATCTGAACAGGGACATGTCCCGCACCAGAATGGTTTATATATGACCGATGCCTACCGCCTGAAACCGGCCGGCACCAAAGAGAAACCCGGTCTCGATAACCAGGCCTGGGTGGGTCGTCCGCCAGCTGCTTTTAGTGCGTCGTATACAGAAAGATTACTGGTGGAAAACTGCCGTTTCGAACACCTCGCCTCCACTGGAGCGGATTTTCACCGCGGCATAGAGGAAAATGCGTTGATCGGAAACTTATTTAAAGAGATTGGTGGGAATGGGATACTGGCCGGGGTGTATTCTGATGAAGGACATGAAATCCATTTACCTTATTTACCAAAAGACGAAAGAGATTATTGCAATGGAATGATCATTACCAATAACCTGGTGACTGATGTGACCAATGAAGACTGGAGCTGTGTGGGGATCGGATTGGGATATACCCGTAACTCCATCGTCAGTAATAATGAAGTGAATAATGTTTCTTATTCAGGTATCACTATGGGATGGGGCTGGTCGCCTGCTCCCAATTTGATGAAAAATAATATGCTTTACCGCAACCGGATCCATCATTATGGAAAACATAATTATGACTGCAGTGGAATATATACACTCAGTGCACAGCCAGGGTCCACGATACTGGAAAATTATATCGACAGCATTTATAAAGCCCCCTATGCACATTTACCCTCCCACTGGTTTTATATCTACACAGATGAAGGTTCTTCGGGATTTAAAGTGAATCGGAACTATACACCCACAGAGAAATACCTGCAGAATGCAACAGGTCCGGATAATAAGTGGTGGAACAATGGCCCGACCGTACCGGATTCAGTGAGAACCAATGCCGGCCTGACGGGTGATTTCAGGACACTGCTACATGAATCACAGTCCGATGATCCGGCTGTGTCATTAAATGAAGAACACGCAGAAGTGATCGAACTGATAACAAAGACTGGTCATTCGGTAGATATGCAAAAACTGAAAGCACTATTGGCTGCCAATTCAATGGATAGTTCGGCCCTGTATCAATGGCAGAATCATATTGTCTATTTCGGAAATGTACAGGACCTTGGCGTGATGCAGGGACGGATTCAGAATAATTTTCCAGAGACTGAGGTGAAAGTATATCACGATTTGTTTTATCAGTACAGTAAGGCAAAACATTGTACCGATAAAACCGTTGCCAAAGAATGGGAACATGTCCTGCTTACCGCCAACCTCGTGGCCGATCCGAAACTGCAGCAGGAATACCTGGACTATCATGCCATCCAGTTTGAAAAATGGCCGGAGATTGCAAAGGGTTTCTGTAATGCGGATTTTCAGCAATTGCTGCTCTTCCGCAATGGCCGCCAACTGTTACTCGTGATCAGCATCGCCAAAGGAGAAAGCCTGGATAAACTGAATCCAAAGACCACGGAGAATAATCCACGGGTGAACGAATGGAATAAGATCATGAGGAAGTACCAGGAGGGATTGCCTGGAGCTGGTGCGGGAGTGAAGTGGGTTTTTTTGGAGAAAGAGGTGAATGGTAAATGGTGAATGGGGAGTGTGAAGCTGGCCCCGAAGAGGTCTAACAATTATCGAACAGGGATAAGATAGATAATCTGAGCCCCGAAGGGGTGACACAATTGTAAACAAAAGAGAATGCTGAATATTGGAATATTAGGATTGGGCGAAGGCAGAAGTACGATTTCCGCTGCATTACAAAGCACCAAAATCAACCTGAATACCATTTGCGACCGCGATGAATCGGTATGTAAGCGTCGGGCGGAGGAATTCGGCTTTCATACCTACACAACGAAGTATGAGGACATGCTCAATGATCCGGAGATAGATATCATTGCGATCTATACACCGGATCACCTGCATGCCGATCATATTAAGCTGGCACTGGAACATGGCAAACATGTAGTCTGTACTAAACCATTTATTGATGATCTCGGACGTGCAAAAGAATTACTGGAACTGCAGGCGAAAACAGGTAAGCGGGTGTTTGTCGGACAAAGCTCCCGTTTCTTTGAACCCTACCGCCGGCAACGGAAGGATTTTACGGAGGGACAAATCGGAGAGTTGATCACCGTGGAGAGTCATTACAATGCCGATCACCGCTGGTTCCTTGAAAAGAAATGGGCATTGGAAGATTCCTTTAAATGGCTCTATGGCGGGCTCAGCCACCCGGTTGATTTTATCCGCTGGTATTTGCCCAACATCGAAGAAGTAATGGGCTATGGCATGATCAGCAGTAATGGGAAAACAGCCGGGCTGAAGAATGAAGACACAATGCATTTTATTTTCCGGGCTTCCGACGGACGCATTGCCCGGGTGAGTGGCAGTTATACCGGTCCCACACAACCCGTAAAGCGAGACAGCGGCATGAGCTGTGTTTTACGTGGCACACTGGGTGCCAGCCAGGCCGATTATCATGAACTCCGTTATGCCATTACCGATAAAACGGGCGAAGAGAAAATTATAAACTGGGGAGACGCCACCTTGAAATATTATTTCCGGTTTGAAGGACAGAGTCACCATGCCGGTGAATACCAGAATTATCTGGAGTATTTCGCGGATTCCATTGAACAGGGATTTACGGCTTATCCCGATATGAAAGAAGGAATTGGTACAGTGGCTTTACTGCAGTCAATGGACCGTAGTCTTAAAACCGGTCAGCCGGTAAAAATCGCGGAAATACTAGATGAATTCGGTTTAAACGATTTGATTAAATAACATCACCCGTTAATGAACGATATCTACAGCAAATTACAACCGGTTGACTTTCTCATTGTGGTGGTGTACCTGCTCCTCCTGCTTTTTATTGGCTACAGGGCCAGTTTTGGTAAGAAGAAAAAGGAAGAGACTTTATTCCTGGCCGGCAAATCCCTCAATTGGTACAATATCGGTTTCAATATGTGGGGTACCAATGTGGGACCTTCTTCTTTACTGGCATTTGCGAGTATTGGTTTCAGCACCGGTATCGTGGCTGGTAATTTTGAGTGGTATGCCTATTTATTCCTGTTATTACTGGCGATGGTTTTTGCGCCCCGTTATATTGCATCCAAAGTGTCCACCATGCCGGAGTATATGGGCAGGCGTTATGGCGATACCACACAGAATATCCTGGCCTGGTATGCACTCATCAAGATCCTGATTTCCTGGTTATCACTCGGATTATTCTCCGGAGGTTTACTCGTAAGACAAATTCTCGGTATTCCCATGTGGCAATCGGTGATTGTGCTGGTAGCCTTCGCCGGACTCTTCACTTTTGCAGGTGGATTAAAAGCCATTGCCAAAGTGAATGTATTCCAGATGATCCTGCTGATTATTGTGTCACTCACACTTTCCTGGCTGGGATTACAGAAGGCCGGAGGATTACAGGCATTTATCGATAAGGTACCCGATCATTACTGGAACCTGGTGCGTCCGGCTAATGATACCAGTTATCCCTGGCCGGCCATGTTGCTCGGATATCCGGTGGCAGCAGTAGCTTTCTTTTGTACGGACCAGGCCATGGTACAATCCGTACTGGGAGCCAAAAACCTCGAACAAGGACAAATGGGCGTGAACTTTATCGGCTGGCTGAAAGTACTGGCCCTTCCCTTATTTATACTGCCCGGTATTTTATGTTTTGTCTTATACCCGAACCTCGAACAATCCGACCTTGCCTATATGACCATGGTGACCAATCTCTTTCCTCCGGGGATGAATGGACTGGTGATTGTGGTGCTCATTGCTGTACTGGTGGGAACGATCGGTTCTTCGCTCAATGCGCTGAGTACGGTTTTCACCACAGATCTTTATGTAAAGAAATTGAATCCAGGTGCCACTGTGAAAGAGCAGATCAAAGTCGGACGAATCACAATCGCAGTGGGCTGTTTATTCGCAGTGGGTATGGCCGTGGCCATTGATAATATAAAAGGACAGAACCTGTTCAATATTTTCCAGGCCGTACTGGGTTTCCTGGCGCCTTCCTTGTCTGTTGTGTTCCTGTTATCTGTTTTCTGGAAACGGACCACGAAAAGAGCCGTGAATGCCATTCTCTCCTGGGGGTCAGCATTCAGTCTCACAGTTGGCGTATTATACCTCTGGGTATTACCAGCTAATGAATATCATTGGTGGCCACATTTCCTTTTATTATCTTTTTACATATTCGCCTTCCTGTTTGTCATGGCCATCATTATTTCACTGACAGACAATAAGCCGGTCACCAATGTGCAGGTGATTGAAGCAGTAGATATGCCAGTGACAACAAGTCGGGTTAAATGGTTGTTTTGGACACTGGGGGTAGTCATTATACTGCTATATGTAATATTTAACGGACATTGATAAAGGTTGAGCATAAAAATTTAATTAATATGAGAGGTTTCTTATTAAGTCAAAAGTCAAAATTCAAAAGTCAAAAAAGACTCCGAAACCTGGAAGACTCTTCAATCTTTTTACGCCCTTTTTACTTTTTACTTTTGAATTTTGACTTCCTTAGTAGTCGTACTATTAAAAAGGTATTCCACCGCATTGTCCTGCTTTGTTGTCTCTCCCTGTTGAGTATCAACTTATTCAGTCAAACTCCCACCTGGATCTGGTATCCCGGCGACTTTGAGATATCCCTGGCGAATAAAGTACAGAACCGGCGTACTGAACGTGGCACATTCTTTCCCGTATTCTGGAAAATGGATAACCACTATGTGCTGATGGATTTTCATAAAGTAGTTGAAGTGCCGGCAGAAGAGACTGTGGAAATCTATGTGGAAGGGGAGTATAATGTGAAACTGGATGGAAAGGCTTTTGAAGGAAGTCCGAAACGGATTACCGTGCCGGCGGGTAAGCATAAGATCAATATCAAAGTATTCAACCAGGCCCATGTGCCGGCCATTTTTGTAAAAGGGAAAACGGTTAATTCCAATTCTTCCTGGCTGGTGACTTTTGAAGACAAGGAATGGATTGACGAAACCGGCAAGACTTCTGATATCTCCGCCACCAAATGGCTGAATGCCGGCAGTTGGAATTTCAATTCACCGGATAAACTGCCTTCACAGTTTGCACTACCGGTAAAGAAACAATCTGCGGTAAGTACCGTCAAAGGAAATAAATCCATGCTGGTGGATTTCGGCAAAGAAACACTGGGCTTTATCAGACTGCATGGGGTGAAAGGGAAGGGGAAGATCTCTGTCTATTACGGGGAATCAAAAGAAGAGGCATTATCAGTTGATCATTGCGAAGCACTGGACCGTGTACTGGTCAGCAATACGGCAAAGAAGGAGGAGACCATGAAACTCTCCAAAGCCTATCGGTATGTACATGTACAGTATGACGGTACTGTCAGCCTGGATTCTGTTTCCATGCTCTATGAATATGCCGATGTAAAACAAAGAGGCCGTTTTTCCTGTAATGATCCGGAGATGAATAAGATTTATGAGGTGGCTAAATATACGTTTGAACTGAACACCCGGGAATTTTTTATCGACGGGATCAAACGCGACCGCTGGGTCTGGAGCGGGGATGCCTACCAGAGTTACCTGATGAACTACTACCTGTACTTTGATAAGGAGACAGTAACCCGCACCCTGTATGCGCTTCGGGGTAAGGACCCCGTAACCGGTCATATCAACACTATCATGGATTATACTTTCTACTGGTTCCTCGGTATCTATGATTATTATCTTTATACAGGTGACCGGTCCTTTATCACCCAGAACTACGACCGGATGAAGAGCCTGATGGATTATGTGCTGGCAAGGAGGAATAAAAATGGACTGATGGAATGGTTGCCGGGCGACTGGATCTTTATTGACTGGGCCTCCGGACTGAGTAAGAAAGGGGAAGTAAGTTTTGAGCAATTGCTGCTGGCCCGCAGCCTGGAGACCATGGCGCTTTGTGCCAATATTGTCGGCGACAAAGAAGGAGCGGCCGGTTTTAATCAACTTTCCTGTGATATGCGGAAGAAATTATTTGAATTATACTGGAATGAACAGAAACAGGCCCTGGTACACAGCCGTATCGACGGACAGCAAACGGATCATGTAACCCGCTACGCCAATATGTTTTCCATTTTCTTTGATTATTTCAATGAGCAACAGAAGCAGGCGGTAAAAACATCGGTACTGCTGAACGATAAAGTACAGAAGATAACAACACCGTATATGCGCTTTTATGAACTGGAATCCCTTTGTGCCCTGGGTGAACAGGAGTATGTATTACGTGAAATGAAGGATTACTGGGGCGGTATGCTGAAACTGGGAGCCACTTCTTTCTGGGAAGAGTATAATCCGGCCAAAAAAGGAACAGAGCACTACTCCATGTATGGCCGCGAATTTGGCAAAAGTCTTTGCCATGCCTGGGGTGCCAGCCCGCTTTACCTGCTGGGTAAATACTACCTTGGTGTAAAACCAACTTCTCCCGGGTATGCCACTTATACCGTTGAGCCAAAACTGGGCGGATTAAAATGGATGGAGGGCACCGTACCTATGCCCGATGGACAGATCGATCTGTTTGTGAGTAAGGATCAGGTCAGAATTAAAGCAAGTTCCGGTGACGGAACGGTCCTGCTGAAAAGCAAGGTGAAGCCTGTAGGGAAAAATATCAGCGTGACTGATAAAGGAAATGGTATGTATGAAATTGGGGTAAAGCCGGGTATGGAATATACAATTACCTATAAAGCAGACTAAGCATGAAAAAAATATTGGGTTTATGGGTTGTATGGACACTGGCTGTGCAGGGTATGGCTCAGAACGGACTGGTGAATACCAATGGCAGTCCGAAAGCAACGCTCACTTCTGTGGGTATGAGTGATGTACAATGGACAACCGGCTTCTGGGCCGAACGCTTTGCCGTTTGCCGGGATGCCATGCTGCCGCAGTTATGGAAGACCTATACCAGCAAGGAGATCTGTTATTCCTTCCAGAATTTCCGGGTGGCGGCTGGATTGGATACCGGTCGTTTTCGCGGACCCTCTTTTCACGATGGTGATTTTTATAAAACACTGGAAGCAGTGGCGGCCATGTATGCGCAGACAAAGAATCCGGAACTGGCCAAAATGATGGATGAGGCGATTGACGTGATAGGTAAGGCGCAGAAAGCAGACGGATATATTTATACCAAGAGTATCATCGAACAGAAAAAATCCGGCAAGGAAAAAATGTTTGATGATCAGCTCAGTTTTGAAGCCTATAATTTCGGTCACCTGATGACGGCCGCCTGCGTGCATCACCGGGCCACGGGTAAAACCAGCTTACTCAGTATTGCAAAGAAAGCCGCTGATTTCCTGATCGGGTTTTATGCCGCCGCTACACCCGAACAGGCACGCAATGCCATTTGTCCCTCGCATTATATGGGCCTCACAGAACTCTACCGTACCACTGCTGAAAAAAAATACCTTGACCTGGTGGTTCACCTGATCAATATCCGTGGTACAGTGGAAGGAACAGACGATAACAGCGACCGGGCTCCTTTCCGACAGATGAATAAAGTACAGGGACACGCCGTAAGAGCCAATTACCTCTTTGCCGGCGTGGCTGATGTATATGCGGAAACAGGTGATGAAAGTTTACTGGCCACACTTGACCGGATCTGGGACAATGTGGTGAACACCAAAATGTATGTAACGGGTGGTTGCGGGGCTTTATATGATGGGGTATCCGTGGATGGCACCGCCTATAAACCCGATACGGTGCAGAAAGTGCACCAGAGTTATGGCCGCGATTTCCAGTTGCCCAATCATACGGCGCATAATGAAACCTGTGCCAATATTGGCAACGTGCTCTGGAACTGGAGGATGTTCCTGTTAACCGGGGATTCAAAGTATGCGGATATCGTTGAGCTTGCTTTATACAACAGCGTGCTGAGCGGGGTGAGCATGGATGGGTCCTCTTATTTTTATACCAATCCATTGGCTGCTTCTACTGAGTTTCCCTATCATCTGCGCTGGGAAGGAGGACGTGTTCCCTATATCAGTAAATCCAATTGCTGTCCGCCGAACCTGGTACGCACTATTGCAGAAATAAATGATTATTTGTACAGCATCGGCCGCGACGGACTCTACTTCAATCTTTATGGAGGCAATACCCTTCGTACTGAGTTGCATACCGGGGAGAAGATCGCACTCGAACAAACCACCGATTACCCCTGGAACGGAAGAATCGATATACAGATCACGGATGCTCCTGCCACAACTACCGGACTTCATTTCCGGATACCGGGCTGGTGTAGTTTTTCCCGGATCCTGGTCAATGGCCGCATGTTGCCAGAGGGGGGAATAAAGAACGGATATAAAAGCGTGGAGCGAACCTGGAAAAAGGGAGACCGGATCGAAATTTACCTGGATATGCCGGCGACCTTGATTGAAAGTAATCCGCTGGTCGAAGAAACCCGGAACCAGGTGGCAGTGAAAAGAGGACCGCTGGTTTACTGCCTTGAATCAGCCGATCTGCCCCAATATAAAATTTCTGATATACAGATTATTTCTGCCATTCGTTTTAAACCGGAAGAAATGAATATTGCCGGCGGACGGGTGATGGCGCTCACCGGTCGAACACATCTGCGGCTGGACAATAAATGGGATAAGAAACTATATAAAGCGATCAATACAAAATACAAACCGGTCACCATTAAACTCATTCCTTATTATGCCTGGGCCAACCGGGGTAAGACGGATATGAGTGTGTGGTTGCCATTTATACGTTAAACATGGAGCGCATCCTTGCTACATATTATATTGAAACTCCTTATGCACCGGAGAAAGCGGCTGCCGTACTGGCGGGCGAACAATCATCGGGCACCTTTGTAGCGGTGCCGGGTGAGACGGAAGAACTGAAGCAACGATTCGCCGCCAGGGTGGAATCGGTACAGTTGCTGGAAACAGTGAAGGAACCGGCCATACCCGGGGCAAGCAGTAAGGATGGACTGTATCACCGGGCTATCGTGAAAGTTTCCTGGAGTATTGAAAACTTCGGTTATAATTTACCTGTACTGGTATCCACGCTCCAGGGAAATTTATACGAGATTACCCAGTTCACGGGACTTAAACTGATGGATATTGAATTGCCTGCTTCTTATGGCAATCATTTTCGGGGACCAGCTTTTGGTATAAATGGTTGTCGTGAAATGACCCAGGTTACGGATCGTCCCTTGATTGGTACAATTATAAAGCCTTCTATTGGATTAACCCCGGAACAGACGGCAGGCATGGTTGACGTACTTGCGGATGCAGGAATTGATTTTGTAAAAGATGATGAACTGCTTTCTTCTTCCGCGAATTCTTCTTTTGAAGAACGGTTGAAAGCGGTCATGACAGTCATCAACCGGCATGCAGACAAAACCGGGAAGAAAGTGATGTATGCCTTTAATATCAGTGGCGAAACCGATGAAATGTTATCCCGCTATGAGAAAATAGTAAATGCCGGTGGCACCTGTGCCATGGTCAGTATTAATAGTGTGGGTCTATCCGGGGTAAAGAAAATCTGTGACCAGGGGCAACTGGCTATTCATGCACACCGGAATGGCTGGGGCATGCTGACACGGCATCCATTATTAGGAATTGATTTCAGGGCCTACCAGAAAATATGGCGTCTGGCCGGGGTGGATCAGTTGCACGTGAATGGTATTCAGAATAAGTTCTGGGAAAGTGATGACAGTGTAGTGAATTCGATTGAAGCCTGTCTTACGCCCATGTTTAATCACAAAACTGTTTTGCCGGTCGTGTCCTCCGGACAATGGGGCGGACAGGCATTTGAAACCTGGCGTCGTACAAAGACGGTTGACTTATTATATATGGCCGGTGGTGGCATCATGGCGCACCCGATGGGAGCCGCAACTGGTGTAACTGCCTTACAACAGGCCTGGAAGGGAGCGGTGGAAGGGTTAACACTGGAAGAAACCGCCAGTCAATACCCCGCTTTTTCGGAATCAATTAAAAAATTCGGAAATAAATAAAGTGAACCCGGCAACAAAAATACTACTCGCTTTTTACGGTGATGATTTCACCGGCAGCACAGACGCGCTTGAGTTTATTACAAGGGCCGGTGCCAAAGCGGTATTGTTTACTGAAACACCGACGGCGGAGCAACTGGCGGCGATCCCTGGTTTGAATGCCTATGGTGTAGCGGGTAAAACTCGGTCATTGTCAACGGATAAAATGGAAAAAATATTAATCCCGGCCTTTGAACAAATGAAAGCGACAGGAGCCCGGCATGTGCATTATAAAGTCTGCTCCACGTTTGATTCCTCTCCTGCAGTTGGCAGTATTGGAAAGGCGATTGATTGTGGTGCTGCGGTTTTTAAAAATGAATTCACACCGGTTTTGGGCGGTATGCCCGCACTGGGTCGTTATTGCCTGTTTGGAAACCTCTTTGCCAAAATGGGCATTGGCAGTGACGGGGCCATCTTCCGTCTCGACCGACATCCGTCCATGAGCATACACCCGGTAACACCGGCCACTGAAAGCGATCTGACTAAATTGCTCGGCAGCCAGACGACAAAGAAAACAGGACTGATCGATATTTTGAAAGTATCCGGTTCAAGAGGGGATATTAACCAGGCCGTCGAAAAACTGCTTGCAGATAAAACCAGCGTGCTGGTCTATGATGCGCTGAAGAATGAAGACCTGGTCAGTATTGCCAGTCACCTCGATGCGATTGCCACAGGGTATAAAATGACGCTTTTTTCCGTAGGTTCATCCGGCATTGAAATGGGACTGGGCACGCATTGGATGAGAAACGGGTTGATGAGTCCGGTAAAGGAATGGTCACCGGTTACAAAGGCCGAACCTTTACTGGTGGTTTCCGGCAGTTGTTCGCCTGTTACTGCGGCACAGATTGATTATGCAAAGGCCAATGGCTTTGAAGAAATCATACTGGATGCAGTGAAGATCTGTAATGATGATACACTGGATGGAAATCAATTAGCAGATATTATTGATAAACTGCAGCAGAAAAGAAACCTGGTCGCTCACACCGGTTCGAAACAGGCACAAAACCTTTCTGCCGAAAAACTGGGAACTGCTTTAGGCAGTATTGCTAAAAAAGCGGTCCTGAAGGCCGGAGTAAAACGGATCCTGGTGGCCGGGGGTGATACCAGCAGCTATGCCGCCCGGACTATGGAGATTGATGCGGTTGAAATGCTGGCCCCATTGGTTACCGGAGCGCCTTTGTGTAAAGTGCATTCACGTAATGAAGCCATGCAGGGTCTGGAAGTGAATTTTAAGGGGGGACAGGTGGGAGGGAAGGAGTATTTTTTAAAGGTGAGCGGTGAGTAGTCCTTCGGTACGTCCCGCCTGTTGATTTTTCACCGCCCTGTAGTATGTCTTATGCGGGACTACTCAGGATGACAAGGGCTGTCCTTTTTTCACGGGCAAAGAAGGTGGAGTTCTTGTCATGGTGAGCTTGTCGTCCTTCGGTACGTCCCGCCTGTTGGTTTTTCACCGGCCCTGTAGTATGTCTTAAGCGGGACTACTCAGGATGACAAGGGCTGTCCTTTTTTCACGGGCAAAGAAGGTGGAGTTCTTGTCATGGTGAGCTTGTCGAACCATGCCGAACCAAGATCCGCTAAACGACTAAACAACAAACGACTAAACGCTCCAACATATGTCTGTAAAAACACTTGGCCTCATTCATACATCCGCTACACTTGTTCCCGTCTTCGCCGAACTCTGTGCGAAGTACATACCGCATGTAAAGACTTTCAATATTGTGGACGACAGCCTGATCAAGAATACCATTGCCTGCGGGGAGTTGACAGCTGATACATCCCGACGAGTGGTGAACTATGCGGGCTCTGCCCAGGATGCGGGAGCTGATTATATATTATTTACCTGTTCATCGATTGGTCCGGCAGTAGAAGCTGCAGCGGGATTGAGTCATGTGCCGGTACTGCGGGTGGATCAGCCGATGGCCGATCAGGCTGTGCAGATAGGTAAAAAGATCGGGGTGGTGGCCACATTATCCACTACTTTAAATCCGACCAGCGATTTAGTTCGCAAAAGAGCCATGGCAGCAGGTAAAGAAATCGAACTGGTTCCTGTTTTATGCGAAGGCGCTTTTGAAGCCCTCATGAGTGGTGATGCGGCCACCCATGACCGGAAGGTAGGAGATGCATTAAAGAAATTAGCCAATGAAGTGGATGTGATCCTGCTCGCTCAAGCCAGTATGGCCCGTGTGGTGGATACATTGGCAGCAGAAGATAAAAAAGTGCCCATACTTGCCAGTCCAACCATTGCCATGGAATACCTGGCCAGCATTCTTAAATAAAAAATGCAGATGCAGAAAGCCGGCAAATATTTTCTTTATATAAGTGCGCTTGCAGTTCTATTACTTGTGGCAGGTATTCTTTTACAGATACCGGTCATGTACAAGACTATGGCCTTGCTTGCAGCCATCAGCCTGGCGATAGGTTTAGGTGCTGTTTCTTCACTCAAAGGCTACCAGTATACCGCATGGATTATTTCAGCCGTGGTGGCCGGTATGATTTTTCCGGAAGCGTTTACCCAATGGGGTCCGGTCAACCTGCGGGATAAAACACTGATACTGGTGATTATCCAGTTAGTGATGTTTGGTATGGGTACCCACATGAGTCTGAAAGATTTCAGCGGACTGGCTTCCACCGGTAAGGGAGTGATGGTAGGATTATTCTGTCATTTTTCCATCATGCCACTGATGGGTTTACTGCTAACCAAGGTCTTTCATTTTGAACCGGAGATCGCAGCGGGAATTATCCTGATCGGCAGTTGCAGCAGTGGACTCGCCAGTAATGTGATGGTCTACCTGGCTAAAGCCAACCTGGTACTTTCTGTAATCGTAACCGCCATGGCTACATTGGTGGCTCCTTTGCTGACGCCCTTACTAATGAAGACCCTGGCCGGCACCCTGATCGAGATAAAATTTGTGGACATGATGATGGAGATCATCAAGATCGTGCTCGTACCTATCGGGGCTGCCTTGTTACATGATTTTCTGAAAAGAGCCTCCGCAGCGCAGGTACGAAAAGTGAATCAGTTGGTCTTGTTTTCAGTTGCCTGGATTCTCCTGGTGGTTTTTTACCTGCTCCATTCTATAAGTCAGCCGGCATGGAGACAAAGCATCACCCTCTCCGCTTTCTTTGCCGGGGCGGTGATCGCCGGATGGTTTTATCATCAGTTATATAACCGGTTCCCGAAACTGGATAAACTCATGCCTTTGATCTCGATGTTTGGTATTATTTATTTTACTACAGTAACTACGGCAGCAGGAAGAGAAAACCTGATGAAGGTGGGTGTTTTACTCTTTATTGCTTCAGTCATTCATAATGCAGCCGGATATTTCTTTGGCTATTGGCTGAGTCGTTTATTTGGCATGGATAAAAATGCCAGTCGCACGATCGCTTTTGAAGTAGGTTTGCAAAACGGGGGTATGGCCAGTGGCATTGCCGGCAGTATGGGCAAACTGGGAACCGTGGGTTTACCCGCTGCCGTATTCAGTCCCTGGATGAATATCAGCGGCAGCTTACTCGCAAATTACTGGAGAAAAAAACCAGTGGATGAAAAAGTATAACGATATGAAGAAATCCTTTTGCCTGTTTACAGCAATACTGTTGCTGTCAGTGGCCGCCATGGCACAAATTGATTATGCAAAGCAAATGGCTACGACCATCATGAGCCAGTACCGCGATTCGATGGTGGTGAAACGATACGCCAGTCACCTGGAACAGGATAAACTGGTGAAGCCTGGCCAGACTATGGAGCAGGCCCTGGCCAATCAGACGGCACACTGGAATTATGAACTGGGCGTTGTGCTGATCAGTTTTGAGCGATTATGGAAATACACCGGCGATACCGGCTATATTCAGTACACAAAGCATATCCTGGATCATTTTATAGAGGCGGATGGCACGATCAGGACCTATTCGGTGGAAGAATATAACAGTGATCATATTCCTCCGGGAAGACAGTTGCTGACATTATACAGTCGTTACAAGGACGAGAAATATCTCAAAGCCGCCACCATCCTGCGTAACCAGATCCGCTGGCAGCCCCGTAACCAGGCCGGTGGCTTCTGGCATAAGCTGAAATATCCGTCACAAATGTGGCTTGATGGCCTGTATATGGTAGAACCTTTTTATGCGGAGTATGCCCGTATGAAAAAAGAAACGGCTGATTTCATTGATATCATCAACCAGTTTGTCTGGATGGAAAGATACAGTCGTGATGTAAAAACCGGTTTGCTTTATCATGGTTGGGATGAGAGCCGGCTGCAACGCTGGGCCAATCCGCTAACAGGATTGTCGCCCGAATTCTGGAGCCGCAGCATGGGCTGGTATATGATGGCCCTGGTGGATGTACTGGAAATCATACCGGTTAATCATCCAAGGCGGAAAGAACTAGTGAGTATACTGCAACGCCTGTCAACAGCTATTGTAAAATTCCAGGATAAAGCATCCGGGGTCTGGTGGCAGGTAACCGATAAAGCAAACAAAGAGAAGAACTACCTCGAGTCTTCCGGTACCGCGATGTTTGTGTTTTCCCTCGCAAAAGCGATCCGCCTGAAATATATAAGCGCCTCCTTCAAACCGGCTTTGCAAAAAGCATATGCCGGAATGATCAAAGAGTTTGTTACGAAGGATGAAAATGGATTGTATCATTATAACCAGGCCGTGGCCGGCGCCGGACTGGGTGGCACTCCTTACCGGGATGGGACCTATGAGTATTATGTGAATGAGCCAAAGAGAAATGATGATCTTAAAGCCATTGGCCCTTTTATACAGGCCTGTATTGAAATGGAGTTAATGAAGAAATAATTAAAGAGCGCTTTGCGTATTAGAAATGAGAATCAGACTTCAGATCATTATACTGTTATTAAGCTCCTCCGTTGGAGGGGTTTGGGGAGGCCTATATGCACAGCTTGTAGACAAAACCCCGGCCGCAATTCCCGTTGCTCCTTCCATCTACAACCGGGAGCCTTGGGAGGATCCGCTGGTGAGTGGTATCAACCGGGACTTGTCAAGAGCCACGGCCTATTCGTATGCATCCACTGCTGATGCACTCCAAAATGGCCGGGAGAAAAGCGGACGTTATGTTTCCTTAAATGGCGACTGGGATTTTTCCTTCGCCCTGAAACCCGGTGATGAACCAAAGGAGTTTTATAAAAGCAAGGTATCAGGCTGGAAAAAGATCACGGTTCCCTCGAGCTGGGAAATGCAGGGCTATGATAAACCGATTTATAAAAGTGCCGTGTATCCTTTCCGCCCGGTGAATCCGCCGCATGTGCCAAAAGATTATAATGGGGTGGGTTGTTACCAGAAAAGCATTACGATACCGGCAAACTGGAAGGGAATGAATGTGACCCTGCACTTTGGCGGCGTGAGTTCGGCCTATAAATTATGGGTGAATGGAAAATTCGCCGGCTATGCAGAAGATAGTTTTCTTCCTTCTGAGTTTAATGTAACTCCTTACTTACAGGAAGGTGAGAATATCATCTCTGTATGGGTGATCCGCTGGAGTGATGGCAGTTTCCTCGAAGATCAGGATCAATGGAGGATGAGCGGCATCCACCGGGAAGTATACCTGATGGCTGAGCCGCCGCTGCGTATTGCTGATTTTTTTGTGCAGACCAAACTGGATAAGGATTATAAGGACGCTTTACTCAGTATCCGTCCACGCATCGAGAACCTCACCGGACATGAAATGCCGGGCTATCTGTTGAAGGCACAGCTATATGATGCAGCCGGTCAGCCGGTCCTGAGTAATCCACTCATCAGGAAAACGGATGAAATCATTAATGAGATCCACCCCCGTCTCGACCGGGTGAAATTCGGTTTACTCGAAACAACGATTCCTGATCCAAAGAAATGGAGCCCGGAAGAACCAAACCTGTATCAGTTAGTACTGAGCCTGGAAGACAGCAGCGGCCATATACTGGAAGTAAAGACGGCGAAGATCGGTTTCCGTTCAATCGAATTCAGGAAAACGGACAGCAAGCTATTAATCAATGGAAAACTCACCTATCTGTATGGGGTCAACCGTCCGGATCATCATCCGGTCAGGGGAAAGGCATTGACAAGAGAAGATATCAAACAGGATGTGACCACTATCAAACAATTCAACTTTAACTGTATCCGTCTCAGTCACTATCCCTCTGATCCGTACCTGCTTGATCTTTGTGATGAATATGGTATCATGGTGATTGATGAAGCCAATCACGAAACCCATGGACTCGGGGGCAAACTGGATCATGATCCGCAGTGGACCGCCGCGTATATCGAAAGAATCAGCCGGATGGCACTGAGGGATAAGAATCATCCTTCCATTATCATGTGGAGCCTGGGCAATGAAGCCGGCAGTGGTCCCAACCATGCCGCCATGGCCGGCTGGATCAAGGATTTTGATATGACAAGACCCTTGCATTATGAACCCGCCATGGGGAGTCCGGAAGAACCCGGTTATATTGATCCTTCCGATCCGAAATATTTAAAATCAAATGACCACTCCCACCGCATCCAGAATCCGCTCGATCAGTACTATGTAGATGTGGTAAGCCGGATGTATCCTTCGGATTATACAGCCCCGTTACTGGCCAATCAGCAAAACGGCGATCATCGCCCCATCTTCTTCTGCGAATATGCCCATGCCATGGGCAACAGTGCCGGTAACTTAAAAGATTTCTGGGATCAGTGGCGCGCCACTCCCCGTATTATCGGTGGTGGTATCTGGGAATTCAAAGACCAGGGGTTATTAAAGAAAGACTCCGCAGGCGTGGAGTATTATGCCTACGGCGGAGATTACGGCGAAAAGTATTTTGACAATTTTACCATCAAAGGAATTGTGACAGCGGATGGCCGTCCCAAAGAAGCGATGTATGAATGCAAGCGGATCTTCCAGCCAATTCAATGCAGTTGGGCGGATTCAGTAAAAGGGTTGATGCGGATCACAAATCACAGTCAGGTGATCAATGTAAATAAGTACACGGCTTATATCATTATCCGGGAAGAGGGTCGTATCATTTCTGAAAAGCAGATCGGGGGCATTGATGTGGCACCGGGCACGGAAACCATTTTTCCTATCAGTAACTGGATACCCAACATGAAGCCGGTAGCGGAATACCATGCGGATCTCCGCTTTGTAATTCAAAAAGCAAACGCCTGGGCACCCGCAGGTCATGTGATTGCCTCCGATCAGTTACTGATTAAACAAGCCTGGAATAAAGAACCGGAGATCAGTCATAAAGCCGGAGTACGGATGACTTTATCTGACAATGAAATCCGAATCAAGGCAAAGGATTATACAGCCATTGTAAAGAAAACCGGGCTGGGTGGACTTTCCTCCCTGGTATATAAAGGACAGGAAACCATTTTCCAACCCCTGCTACCTGATTTCACAAGACCATTAACGGATAATGATCGTCGTGGCTGGAAACCACAGCGGAAACTGAAGCAGTGGTATGAATCAGGCATGAAACTGATCAGTACAACCACGGGTGAGTCGGCCGGACAGGAACCCCAGGTAAAAGCAGCGTATTCAATGATCAATGACAGTGCAAGGGTAGTGGTCACTTATACATTCAGCGGCAGCGGCGTGGTGAAAGTGGAGTATAACCTGACAGTGAGACCGGGACTGCCCGATATTCCTAAAGTGGGGATGCAACTGGGAACAGCGGACAGCTATCAGCAGCTTGAGTATTTTGGTAAAGGTCCCTATGAAAATTATACAGATCGTAATTATGGTTCCGATGCCGGTATTTACAAACAGGATATCTATACATTCATGGAACCCTATGTGGTGCCACAGGAAAATGGCAACCGGACCGATGTCAGATGGATGTATCTCAGCAATCCCAAAACAAAAACCGGCTTACTGGTAGTGGCTGATAGTTTACTCAGTATGAGTGCCTGGCCATATACAGAGGATAATATCCTGAATGCTAAACACACGAATAAACTGGTAAAAGCGCCTTATATCACCCTCAATATTGACCTGGTGCAAATGGGGGTGGGAGGTAATGACAGTTGGAGTGATGTGGCGGCACCATTGGAAAAATACCAGGTGAAGGCGATAGATTATAAGTATAGTTTCTGTCTTTTCCCATTATCAGGTAAGAATATTAATCCTGGCGAAACAGCAACAACTATCAAATGGCTTTATTAAAGAATGAATAAGCAAAGCAAATATATTCAGATCTTAGTACTGTTGTTTTTTATAGCAGCATTCAATAAAGGCATTGCCCAGCAAACGGTTTCTGCTCAAAAAATGCAAGAGATCTATGGAGAGATTAAAACGCCTTATAAATACGGACTCGTCGTTACCCCTGAAAGCGACACTAAAAAAATCGACTGCCCCTCCGTTTTCCGTAAAGGCAAATACTGGTACATGACCTGGATCCAGTTTGATGGACGGGGCTATGAAACCTGGTTGTCTGAAAGTAAGGACCTGCTCCGCTGGACCACCCTCGGTAAGATCATGAGTTTTTCGGATACTGCTGATTGGGACAATAACCAGAAAGCCGGGTATACCGCACTGGCGGATACAAAATGGGAGGGCTCCTATAAACTGAAGAAATATAAAGGCAGCTACTGGCTTTCTTATATCGGAGGGAAAGATCGCGGCTATGAATCCGGTCAACTCGCCATCGGGTTGGCCAGTACGAAGAAGAATCCGGCCAAACCACATGAGTGGGACCGGCTGCCAAAGCCGGTTTTAACCGCCAGTGACAGCTTGGTCCGCTGGTGGGAGAATAAAAAACTTTATAAGAGCAGTATCATCTGGGATAAAGCCAAAACCACCGGTTATCCCTTCGTGATGTATTACAATGCCAATGGCGATACCAGCAACAATACCCCCAAATGGCGCTGGTTTGAACGGATCGGTATGGCTGTCTCCAATGATATGATCTACTGGGAGCGCTATAAAACTGATCCAGTGGTGCATCATAAGATTGGTATTACCGGGGATGGCGTGATACAAAAGATCGGCGATATCTGGGTGATGTTTTATTTTGGCGCTTTCTGGGAAGGACGGAATGATGCATTTAACCGATTTGCCTGCAGTTATGACCTGGTCAACTGGACCGACTGGACCGGCGATGATCTGTTAAAGCCCTCTGAAACCTTTGATGAAAAATATGCGCATAAGAGTTATGTCGTGAAATGGAAGGGTGTGGCTTATCATTTCTACTGTGCAGTAGATAAAAAGGATCACAGGGGGATTGCGGTGGCTACTTCCGCAGATAAAGGAAAGAGTACAATTGTATTTAAATAAATAATATGCCTGCATTGAAAATCGGTCTCTTCGGTATTGGGCTTGATACTTACTGGCCCCAGTTTGAAGGATTGAAGGATAAACTGGAAACATATCTTGCTGTGGTGGAAGGCAAACTGAAAGCCGTACATCCTGCAATTATTAATGCGGGCCTCGTGGATTCTCCGGACCGGGCATTTGAAGCGGGTGATCATTTCCGGAAGGAAGGTGTTGACCTGATCTTTTTATATGTGACCACCTATGCGTTATCTTCTACGGTATTGCCCGTGGTTCAAAGGGCAAAAGCACCTGTCATCATCCTGAATCTGTCACCCGATGCCGCCATTGAATACGAAAAATTCAATGAATTGAATGACCGTACTAAAATGACCGGAGAATGGTTGTCTTACTGCAGTGCCTGCCCGGTTCCTGAAATTGCCAATGTATTCAACCGCTGCGGTATCCGTTTTCACCAGGTAACGGGTATGCTGCACCAGGATCCGGGATCCTGGCAGGAAATCACCGAATGGGTAGAAGCAGCACGGGTAGCACATACAATGTTTAATAACCGTCTGGGTTGCATGGGTCATTATTACAGCGGTATGCTGGATATTTATACAGATCTCACCAGCCAGTATGCTTGTTTCGGCGGGCACATCGAATTACTGGAAGTAGAGGAACTGGCTTCATTACGAAAAACGGTAACAAAACAGGAGTTGTCCGACAGACTTGCTTTATTTGCGGAGACCTTCGATATCCAGGAAGATTGTTCACCGGAAGAACTGGAAAAAGCTGCCATTACATCGGTGGCATTGGATAGGCTGGTGCAGCAGCATAAACTGGGTTCGCTGGCCTATTATTATAAGGGAACAGGAAACCCGGATAACGAGGAGACCATTGCTTCCATTATATTAGGCAATTCATTACTCACCGCCAATGGAGTGCCGGTAGCAGGAGAGTATGAGATCAAGAATGTACAGGCGATGAAGATCATGGATAGTTTTGGTGCCGGTGGCTCCTTTACAGAATATTATGCCATGGACTTCAACGATGATGTGGTACTCATGGGTCATGATGGACCGGGTCATATTGCGATTGCTGAAGGGAAGACCAAAGTGCGTCCTCTGAATATTTAGCACGGGGAAGTAGGGAAAGGGGTATCTGTGGAGATGCAGGTTAAACACGGCCCGGTTACACTGTTGAGCGTTGCTGAAACCGGTACTGGTAAACTCCGTTTAGTGGTTGCTGAAGCACAATCTGTTTCCGGTCCTGTATTACAGATCGGGAATACCAACAGCCGGTATCAGTTTTCGATCGGAGCCCGTGCATTTGTCAACAATTGGAATAGCTTTGGCCCCGCACATCATTGTGCCGTCGGGGTCGGGCATATCAGCAGTAAGATCGAAAAACTTGGAAAGCTGCTGGAGATGGAAGTGATTAAAGTTTGCTGATCGGTTAACCATGAAGTTTGCTATTGAAATGATAAAGAGGACGTTTTTTCAGATTGCACTGTTGTTTGCCATTGCCGGCCCGTTGGTATTGATCGCCCAACAACCCCAAATGGATCCCATTAACAAGGCATTTCACCAGCCCGGCAATAATGCCAAACCCTGGGTATTCTGGTACTGGATGCATGGCGCCATTTCCAAAGCGGGGATTACCGCTGATCTGGAAGCCATGAAAGAAGTGGGAATCGGTGGTGCTTACCTGATGCCCATCAAAGATACAACTGCGAAAATCCCCTTTTCTCCAACCGCAAGACAGCTCACACCCGAATTCTGGTCCATGGTCAAATTTGCCATGCAGGAAGCCAAACGCCTGAAATTACAACTGGGCGTTCACGTGAGTGATGGATTTGCGCTGGCCGGTGGTCCCTGGATCAGTCCGGAAATGAGTATGCAGAAACTGGTCTGGACCAAGACCTATCTTAAGGAAGGGCAAACCGATAAAATCAACCTGACACAACCAGAAGCCTTCCAGGGTTTTTATAAAGACATTGGGGTCTATGCCTACCCGGCTAATTGCCAAACAGCTTTTGCTGAAATAACGATGGTGCCATCGGTAACCAGCAGCACCGGGGCAAGACCTTCCTTTCTCGCATTTCACCAGGAAGAAAATGATAGCTTTAAATCCGACAGCAGTTGCTGGATTCAATACAAATATGCGGAACCCATCACCTGTCGTTCCATTACGATTAAATCTGCCGGCAATAACTACCAGGCATTAAGACTGGAACTGCAGGTTAGTGATGGTACCGGCTTTCGTACAGTCGCCCGACTGGAAGCCCCGCGTCATGGCTGGCAGGATGGCGATGAAGATTATACCTGGTCCATCCCGGAAGTATCGGCCCGCTTTTTCCGGTTTGTTTATAATAAGGAAGGATCCGAACCCGGTGCGGAAGACCTGGATGCCGCCAAATGGAAACCTTCCCTGAAAGTAAAAGGTATTTATCTGAATGATGAACCGGTAATCAATCAATACCAGGCCAAAAATGGATCGGTCTGGCGGGTGGCCCGCAACACCTATGATGGCGCTGTTACCATTTCTAACTCTGTACCACTTGAAAATATTATCAATCTTACCAGTAAAATAGATAAGGCCGGTAACCTGAACTGGACTGCACCGGCCGGTAACTGGATCATTGTCCGTATCGGTCATACTTCACAGGGACATACCAATTATACCGGCGGTGGCGGACTCGGATTGGAATGTGATAAATTTAATCCGGCCGCGGTGAAACTGCAACTCAAAAACTGGTTCAGTCAGTTCTATACAAAAACAGATCCCGCATTGGCGAAAAAGGTATTGAAAGTATTGCATGTGGATAGCTGGGAAGCCGGCAGTCAGAACTGGACTACCAACTTCCCTGCCGAATTTAAAAAACGTAGAGGCTACGACTTGCTTCCTTGGCTGATTACGATGACGGGCGTACCGGTGAACAGCGTGGAAACCTCAGAAAAGATATTGTATGATGTACGGCAAACAATCGCCGAACTCGTCAATCAAGTGTTTTATGTAACGGTGAAGAATGAAGCAAAGGCGAGGGGTTGTTTACTCAGTGCCGAAGCCATTGCCCCCACCATGCTGAGCGATGGACTGTCTCATTATAAATATGCCGATCTGCCGATGGGGGAATTCTGGAACAACAGTCCCACTCATGACAAACCCAACGACATGCTCGATGCCATCAGCGGAGCACATATATATGGAAAGAGTATCGTGCAGGCGGAAGCTTTCACTACAGTGCGCATGGACTGGAGTGAACACCCCGGCAAATTAAAGGCATTGGGCGATCGTCAGTTTACTTTGGGTATTAATAAACTGGTCTTCCATGTATTTGCTCATAATCCCTGGATGGATAAAAAGCCGGGAATGACCCTTGACGGGGTGGGTTTATATTTTCAGCGGGACCAAACCTGGTTTAAACAAAGCAAGGCCTGGATGGAGTACCTGACCCGTTGCCAGTCATTATTGCAATTGGGTAAACCAGTTACGGATATTGCCATATTCACCAGTGATGAATTACCCCGTCGTGCGGTATTGCCGGACCGGCTGGTTAATGTATTGCCCGGTTTATTGGGAAATGAAAAAGTGGACGCAGAGAAAATAAGATTAGAAAATAAAGGAGAACCTTTACGTACCATCCCCGATGGCGTAACGCATTCAGCGAATATGGCTGATCCGGAAGACTGGATCGATCCGCTGAATGGGTACGCATACGACTCATTCAATCCTGATGTACTGATGGAGATGAAAGCGGTGAATGGTAGGGTGGTAACCCCGGGTGGTGCCAGTTATGCACTGCTGGTATTTCCGTCCGCTCATAAGTTAAATCCCAACTCACACTGGATGACTGTTCCGGTCGCACGCAAAATACTGGAACTGCTGAAACAGGGAGCCAATATAATGCTGGAAGAGGAAGTGGTGCATGGCCGGGGCATGAAAGATATTGATGCGGAACTGCGGATGCTCATGGATAAGATCAAAACAGGTACATTTAGTGGATGGAGCCTGTTTGGACCCTGGAAGGAGAATAAGGAAATTATTTCCCTGCAAAAAGATGTGGAGGTGTTCAAAGGAAAAAATCAACTGGCCTGGACGCATCGAAAGACCACGGATGCCGACATCTATTTTGTCAGTAATCAATCCGGTCAAGGACTGCGCTCTGAATTTTTACTCAGGGTCCGCAATAAAGAAGTGGAAGCACTCGATCCCGTAACGGGTGATTATTTTACCGGCTTTTATTATGATACAAGCAGTCAGGGAATTCGGATCAAAACCTGGCTATCCCCGGGACAATCTCTTTTCTTTATCTGTAAGAAAAAAGCATCGCCGTTGAGTGAAGGGATGGCTACCATCAAAAGGCCCTATGAAACAGATCACAGCCAGGGGTGGTTATTGAAATTCGATCCTGCTTATGGTGGCCCCGGCAGTCCGGTCTACTACCCGTATTTGCAGAGCTGGACGGCCAGTTCAGACAGCCTGATACGTTATTATTCCGGGACAGCGCTCTACACAAAGCAAGTGAATATTGTCCCTGAAGAACCGTTCAGTCATGCCTGGCTGGTGATCGACTCCCTGCACGATATTGCTTCGGTGAAAGTAAACGGAAAGGAATGCGGCACCATCTGGACCGCGCCTTATCAGCTCGATATCAGTAAAGCACTGACCGAAGGCTCCAATACGATCGAGATCGCCGTTACCAATACCTGGCACAACCGTCTCATTGGCGATGAACGTTTACCCGCAGAGAAAAGAGTAACTTATACCACGGCTCCTTTCCGCTTAAAAGATAAACCACTGCTGCCTGCAGGTATCAGTGGTAGTATTAAAATAATTGTGCAATGATAAAGCTGCCATTCATAAAAAGCTTATTGTCCATGCCACTATTTCGTACTAAGAAAATTGTCATGCTGAGCCTGCCGAAGCAACCCCTCGGCAAACTCAGGGTGACAACACTGCCGGTCATCTCCCGCAACTCGCATCTCATATCTCGCAGCTTGCTCATACTACTTATGAGCCTGAGCTTCCAGCTTTCAGCCCAGCTCCCTCACAACTACGACATCACCTGGGCCACCCCTTCCTCCAACCCCTCCGAATCCATGCCCTGCGGCGGCGGCGATATTGGCATGAATGTGTGGGTGGAAAACGGGGATGTACTGATCTATGTGGCCCGCAGCGGCAATTTCGATGAACACAATACACTGATGAAGACTGGTCGGTTGCGGATAAAACTGTTTCCCAATCCATTCGCCGGAACCGTTTTCAAACAACAACTTCACTTACAGGAAGGACATGTTACGGTGGAAGGGGAGAACAAAGGGGTGAAAGCGAAACTGACCATCTGGGCTGATGTTTACAATCCAATAGCACATGTGGATATCAATGCAGATAAAAAGATAAGGGTAGAAGCATCCTATGAGAGCTGGCGTTACCGGGATCGTATTGTGAAGGCCAGAGAAAATTTTGCCAACTCCTGGAAATGGGCTGCGCCAAAGAATAACGTGTATAAAAAGGACGAGATCAGTTTCGAAGGCAATGGGGTGCTTTTTTATCATCACAACCCTGTCGAAACCATTTTTGATGTCACCGTGGCACAGCAGGGCATGCAATCAGTAAAGGACCAGTTATATAATCCGTTAAAGGAACTGGCATTTGGTGGCTTTTTATTTGGTGAAAATTTTAAACCAGGTGGTACCGATACAGGCACTTATGTAAATACGGATTTCAAGGCCTGGAAGCTCCGCAGTAAATCCCCGGCTGTTGCACATGCACTCAACCTGGCACTGTTTGATGCGCAGGTCAGCAACATATCGCAATGGAAAGCGGGTCTGCTGGCCCGGCACATTCCACAACCCATTCCTGACTTTAAACGTACAAAAAGCTGGTGGCAGCAATTCTGGAACCGGAGTTTTATTCATATTAATGCGGGGAAAAATGAAGGGAAGGATTGGGAAGCCGGAAGAAACTATCAGCTATTCCGTTATATGCTGGCCTGTAATGCTAATAGTGAATGGCCGACGAAATTCAATGGCGGGTTATTTACGGTTGATCCCGTTTATACGGACAAAAATGAACTCACGCCCGATTACCGCAACTGGGGTGGCGGATTGCATACGATGCAAAACCAGCGGCTGGTTTATTTCCCGATGATCAAGGCGGGTGACTGGGATATGTTACATGCCCAATTGTATTTTTACCAACGCATTTTAAAAAATGCGGAACTCCGCTCGAAAGTCTACTGGAATCATGAAGGCGCCTGTTTCACGGAGCAGATGGAGAATTACGGCTTACCCAACTATGCGGAGTATGGTACTAAGCGACCTGATAATTTCGACAAGGGTGTGGAATATAATGCCTGGCTGGAATATGAATGGGATACGGTGCTGGAGTTTTGCCTGATGGTATTGGAACAGGAGCGTTATACCGGGGAAGATATCACCCATTATATTCCTTTTTTGCAAAAAAGTCTCCAGTTCTTCGATGAGCACTACCAGTATCTTGCCCGTCAGCGCGGTATCAAAGCCCTGGATGGGGATGGTAAACTCATTCTCTTTCCGGGCAGCGGAGCCGAGACTTTCAAGATGGCCAATAATGCCAGTTCCACCATTGCCGCCCTTCAAACCATAACCCGTCGACTACTTGAATTGCCTGAGAAATATCTGACTAAAAAGGAAAGAGCGTACTGGGACTCTTTCAGTCATCGCATTCCACCGATTCCCTATACGCAGGTATACGGTCCCGTTACCATTGCCCCGGCTAAATCCTGGGAGCGGGTTAACAATGTGGAATCCCCCCAGTTGTATCCGGTATTTCCCTGGGGCATTTTTGGGGTAGGCAAGCCTGGTTTGGATACGGCCCTTAATACCTGGAAATACGACACACTGGTCAATAAATTCCGCAGTCATCTCGGCTGGAAGCAGGACAATATCTGGGCCGCCCGACTCGGTCTCACCGATGAAGCCTGGCGCCTTACCTCTTTAAAACTGCAAAACTCCGAACGCCGCTTCCCCGCTTTCTGGGGTCCCGGTTTCGACTGGGTGCCTGACCACAACTGGGGTGGCAGCGGCATGATTGGTTTACAGGAAATGCTGTTGCAGACTGATGGTAAACGGATAATGTTGTTCCCCGCCTGGCCAAAGGGAAAGGACGTACACTTCAAACTGCGTGCACCGTATAACACAACCATAGAAGCGGAGTTGAAAGGCGGTAAGTTGGTGAGTTTACAAGTAGTGCCGGAAGAGAGGAGGGGGGATGTGGAGGTGATGTTGAAGTAACCATGATGAAATGAAAAGGGAACAAATTAAATACCTGCTGAACTTTATTCCTGCAATTCTTCTACTGCTTTATTCAATCGGACTGGTAGTTGACCTGTTAAACAGACCGGTCCGGATTGAACCGGCAAATATCTCAGGACTGGCAGTACTCCCGGTTATCTTTTTTTTACTGATCAAAAGACACCAGGCCGGTGTGCTTTTACTCGGGTTGGTCCTCTTGCTTTCCGTTTTTGGTCTTTTTTCATTTTCAACTGGCTATACCTCCTGGAAATTCGGAATAAAAAATGATAGTTTTGGGTTTTCGTTTCGTTCACCCGGTAGCCCGGTGTTTATCCTGTATTTTATTTTACACGCCATTCTCTCCGGCAGATACTATACAGGGATTCTAACACGAAAATACTGGGAGGTGTTGAAATCAAGGAATCCTGAAACCGTTAAGACAAATGATGATCCCCAATAAAATCTAAAGTCAATAATTCTTCTTAGTAGGCCATTGGCTAATTGGCATATTGGCACATTTGTGTTCTGGCTTATCGGCTAAGTATATCCAAAAATCCTCCTTTTCAGGGATACCCCCTCCCCACGGATTCTTTCATCTTTGAGCAGTAAATCACCCCATCATGAAATACTTCTTCTTTATACTCCTTCTGTCCTCTGCTTCCCTCATGGCCCAGGAACAAACCTATGATATCGTGACGTTCACCTTGCCAAAGGACTGGAAAAAAGGGGAAGAGAATAATGCAGGCGTGCAATATGTAAAGAAAGAAGGCACCAAATGGGCAACAATCGCTATCTATAAAAATACTACTTCGATGGGCAGTCCGGAAGCAGACTTTGACAGTGAGTGGGAAAAACTGGCCGCCACCCCTTATCAAATTACTGAAGTGCCTGTAAAAACAGCCGCTGAAGCCGCTTTCGGGGAATGGAAAAAAACAAGTGGCACGGGCAAATGGATATTTAACGGAAAGGAAGTAACCACCACGGTGACCACTTATACCGGCTATGGCGCCTGTGTCAGTTTTCTCTGTACCCTTTCCGATCAGAAATTTGCCCCGGCATATAATCAGATGCTGAGTACGATCCGGTTGAAATCCGGGAATACCGATATTGTCCAGGACCCTGTTCCCCCGCCGCCTGCTGATAATAGCAACGAACAGACGATCAGCAATACACAACCCGTGGCCACCGGGTTTAAGTTCAATACCACCAATTTTGATGATGGCTGGAAAAGTACGATCCAGGAAGACTGGGTGCAGGTGGAGAAAGGGACTATTAAAACATTTATTCATTATCCCAAAGACGGCACTATATTCCCTGCTGATCCCGAGCCCCTGATAAAAGCAGCCTGGAATATACTGGTGGCGCCGCGCTACAGCAACCTGAGTAATTTCAGTGCCCGCTATATCGAGACCTATAATCGCCCCTATTTCGGAACGGGCTATGCTACGGAAAACAGTACAGGGAAAACTGTTTTTATCGTGCTGTTTCGCAGGGGCGGCGGCTGGATCGAAGTGGTGACTCCGGATAATGCCACGTTTACCCGGGAATTCGGTTTCAACCCCGAATCCATTATATGGGGAAAACTGTCTGAATATATGGGCGGCTGGGTGGTCACCAATAGTGCGGGCAATACTATTAATGCCGACCCGGAAGTGTTTAATAAACTGGATAATATGGTCACCTATAACAAGTTTGCCGTGGCCGCTTCCGACCTGGCCGGTACCGGTAAATGGAATGCCAGTTTTTCAAGTAATACGTATTATGCTAATTATTATACCGGTACCTATGCCGGGATGAACACCTATACTTCTTCCCAATGGTTTGATTTTAAAAACGGCCAACAGTACCATTGGGAACTGGTGGCGGCCAATACATTTGTCGGCCAAACGAATGTTGTTCAAACAAAATCAGACGGCAGCTTTAAATCGGTTAACGACTGGCAACTGCATTTTTCTGACATAGAGCGTAAAGCAAAAACCTATGATGCTTATTTTACGGCTACTAAAGGAGGGCGGGTGCTCTGGCTGAATGATGCGAATGTGCCAGGTTCGGGAATTTTTACGGGATATAGCAGGTAGTAAATAGTGAATAGAGAATAGGATTTACAGTAGTAATATTATTAAAGTAGGGAAGCCATCCGATTTTCGGATGGCTTCTGTTTATAGTTAGCGTACTGCTTTAATCCCTATTCTCTATTTACTATTCTCTATTCTCCCTTCTCTTCCTACCAGTCATCTGTACGAAAACTACTCACCGGAAACCCTTCTGTACTGAACAAGTCACCAACTACAAAATCCTTAAACGCATAACGAACCGCAACGGGTTCCTTTACATCTGGAGCGGATACAATAATATTGCCGCCACTTACCATGGCTTTCGCCGGACGGAATACTTTATTTGCCCCGGCCACTTCAAAATATTTCAGCTCTTTGCCGAATGCAGTCAGGCCATTCGGCGCATTTTTAAATTTCACGGTGACAATACTTCCACTGATACTGATGGCGTCGTAAGCCGGACTTTCAGAACCAAATCCTTTAAGTCCATAGGTTTTGGCAAGAGCCATATAGGCAAGCCGCTTACTACCGGTGAGTTTATCCATCGGGTGAATATTGAATTCCTCCCCGATATCCATCAATACAGCCATACCACTGTTGGGAATTTTATCGAGGGATTTACGCTGAGCATCCCGCAGGTATGCGGAATTATAAGTCGTGGCACCCACGGCTGCATAGTTCATATAATTATAGGGGGCAATCTGCGCATATAAGAAGGGGAAGTCACCCTGTCCGCTTTGCTCGCGGATCTGTTTTACAAAAGCAGGAAACAAGGTCTCATATTGTTTCGCCCGGTCATTATTGCTTTCGCCCTGGTACCAGATACAACCCTTGATGGTATAACCGAGAAAGGGACGCAGCATGCCATTGTATAGTACGGTGGCATTTTTATTATTCAGTTTGCTGGTGTCCGTGGCTGAAGGGACTTTGATCTCCGGAAAAGCTTTCAATGTCTCCGCATCCATAAAAGCTTCCACCGGTGAGCCACCATAACTGATATTGACCAGTCCGATGGGAACCCGCAGTCTTTCATAGAGCATTTTGCCAAAATAATAGGCGGTGGCACTGAAATTACTCACCGCTTCGGGCTCGGCCATTTTCCAGGCAGATTGCTTGCTGGTATCCTGCGGCAGACGCTGCACCGAACGGGGAACTGTATATAGCCGGATATGCTCATTGGTTGAGTTGAATATGGCATCGTTGCTGCCGGTGATCGGCTGATCTTTGAATCCCTTCATCGCCATTTCCATATTACTCTGCCCGCTGCAGAGCCATACTTCACCGATCAGCACATCTTTGATCGTTACGGGCTTCCCATCCGATATAGTAATTGTATATGGCCCATGGCCTGATGTTGGAGTTCTCTCCAACATCATAGCTGCCGCTGACCCATCTTCAGACATATCCCAGTCCCCTGTGGGCACGAGGCCGGCAACCGGGGTCTTAACGGATAAACGCCATTTTCCCTCGGCGGATGCTTTAGTGCTGTAGCTGGCCTTGTTCCAGGAGGTGGATACTTTCACCGGGGCACCCGGACTGGCCCAACCCCAGATAACAGGATTAGCATTTTGCTGCAACACCATACCATCGGAAAAGAAATACGGGAGTCTGATAGTGGCGGTTGAAGCAACGGGAAGCAGGAATACAATAAGGGCAACCGTTAAGCGGGGAAAAGCATACATGGGATCTTCGTTTTTGTTGGGACCAATTTAGGATTTTTGGAGGGGAAAAGCGTCATGTAGGAGCAGGTGTTCGGTGTTAGCTGTTCGGTGTTAGGATGTTTCTTCTTGTTGGTGTTTTCACCAACAAGAGATTCACCAACAAGAATCCTTACTTTAGCCCCCGATACGCCACTTATGCTCAAAGACAAGGACAACAAAGAAGGGTCACACAAAAATATCTGGTACGGCGCCGGCCGGCAGCGTATTGAAATACCCAAGGCGATTCTCAAGTCCAGGGTCAACAGCAATTCCATGCTGAAGCACCTGCATATCTGTTCGATCGGATATTACCCCAAGGCAAAGGACCATTTTACCTACCGCAAAAAGGGATTGCCGGAAAACTTCCTCTTTTACTGTGTGGATGGTAATGGCTGGTTCCAGATCGGGAAGCAGCGTTACGAAGTGGGGCCCAATGAATTTTTTATCCTGCCGCAAAACATGGAACATTCCTATGGCAGCAGTACCGATCATCCCTGGACCATTTACTGGATCCATTTCGGCGGGGAGGCACTGCCGCAGTTCAATGAAGTGCAGGAAATACAGAAACACTTCAAGCCTGTTTATATAAAAAACAATGGGGAGATCATTCCGATCTTTTCCAAAATATACAAAACACTGGAGCTGGGTTATAGTGTCGACAACCTGTTGTTTGCCAACATGTGTCTTTCGCATTTCCTGACCCTGTTTGTCTATAATGGCCGGCACTATGCAGCAAGTTCCATTGACAAGCTCGATTGTGTGGACAGCGCCATCCTCTTTATGCAGGAAAAGATCAATGATAATATATCTCTGAATGATCTCAGTGCGAAATACAATTATTCCATCTCGCGTTTTTCCAACCTGTTCAAACAGAAGACAGGGTATGCCCCTATCGATTATTTTTTGCAGATGAAAATGCAGAAAGCCTGTCAGCAACTGAACTTCAGTAACCGTTCTATAAAAGATATAGCTTTCGGACTGGGTTTTGATGATCCTTATTATTTCTCAAAACGATTCCGGAAAAATATCGGGATGTCACCTAAGAAATACCGCTCACTCCGGACCAACGACCTGAATGACTGATAACGGGTTATTCTTCTTCCTTCTTTTGCATAGCCGCTACTGCTTTCTTTTTCATCCGTCCGAATAACAGTTTTAGAATAACGGGGATCAATGGCGGGATCCAGAAGGCGATTTTCGGATTCATTAAATAAACAAAAGCGAATAGAATAAAGATGACCGGTACCGTTAATGCCCTTGCGGAAAAGAAACGGGCTACCGGGGCTGCCAGGTTTTCACTCAACTGGTGACGGGGGTTGCTGACATAGCGCCACATCAGGAAATTAACCAGGCCAAGCAGGGCGATATTGGAGGTGTAAAAAATAACGGGAGTGAGTGTGTGAGAAAGCACATATTCACTGTAGAAGCCGGTACTGAATGGCATCATCGCAACGGCCAGCAGGAAAAGTATATTCAGCCAGATCAGGCGTTCACTGAAATTAATCACATAGCCAAATAACCGGTGATGTACAATCCAGTACTGGCCAATGAGCAGAAAACTCACCAGGAAACCAATAAATTTCGGGATCAGGTGACCGAGCGCCTCCAGCAATCCTTTATCCGTAACCGAATCATGTGGTAATTCCGGTATTTTAATTTCAATCACCAGCAGGGTGATGGCGATTGCAAAGACGGCATCACTGAACAGGATCAGCCTTTCCAACTGGAATTCTTTTTTCAGTTCATTGTGGAGGTTATTGCCCATATGTTGATATAAGGCAATTAAATTACTTCCTTTTTCTGCTTTTTAAAAATGGGATTTATTCCAGCTCCACTTCTTCTTCCCTGATCCATGCTTCCGGGGGCAACCCATGTTTGAAACGATAGAGGGCTTGTTTGATATAGACCCGGAAATCATAATCACCGGCCATTTTTGTAAACGTGTAGGAAGGACGGAATAGTCGCATAAAGCTGTCCAGGTCATGACCATCCAGCAAAGTGAGGCGGCGGACCAGGGCTTTGCTGAAACGATTGTCAATAAATTTATCCTGTTCTTCCATCAGCAACCGTTGCTGGAAGGAAAGCATGCTTCGGTTTCGCCGGAAGCGGAACATATTAATGATCTCATCCAGGTCGAAACCCACACCGGCACCGTAGGTTGGGGTGACCGTTTTTAATTTCGGTTTCTGGTAATTGAAAATTTTGGCATAGTCCATCCGGTTCCTCAGTGAATCCTGCCGATAATTTCGTGGTAATATCTTTACTTCTTTGAGTACCGGCACATTCACCTGCAGTGAAATATCAAATTGCATAGGGTTGCTGATCCCCTTCACCGGGAACTTCATCGTACTTTTATTGAGATAGCTGAACCAGATGGTATCCTTCTCGGTCACTTCGATTTCATAATAGCCATTACTGTTGGTAACAGTACCCTTGCCCGAATTTGAAATCACACTCACCAGTTCCATCGGGTAATTACGGGAACTGTCCAACACATACCCTTTAATCCGGTACGTCTGGGCCTGGCTGCTGTAACCTGCTCCGAAAAAGAGCAGGCAGGTAATGATATAAGGGTAAAGCCGTTTCAATCCGGCGGCAAGTAACGAAAGAAAGTGCAAATGCTATTCTAAAGTGTAGTCACTTAATCAATTATTTCCCGAATCACCCTTGGCCTGGCCTGCTTCTTTTAGCAGTTTTTCACTGTTCTCAGCAATTTTTGCCGGAAAATCACGGGTGATGGGGTATATCCCGATCGCGGTGAGTTTATTTTCATCATACACCATTTCCAGCCCCAGGGTATAATAATAATGATCCCCGGAATAATCGCCGTATCCGAGTGACTGGAAGGGATACTTTGCCAGCTTTTTACCACAATCTTCCATGCTGTCATGAAACTTCAGTCCGTTATAGAGTTTCACCAGTTTCAGTTGTTCCTCGGTGGTTGAATAGTAATTGACGGGTATCAAGTTGACTTGATGGTTCTGGAAATATAACCCAAATACCGGCATCGTAACCGGGAGGTCTCCATCATAGCGGATACAACTGTCAAACCCGAGTACAAACTGCATGACACTATCGATCCTTGTATCATAGCCACTGAATGCTTCCAGTTGTGCGGCATAGGTATAGCCAACCGGCTCACCTTTTAATTTTTCCGTTACCTGCTTTTCAGACATCCCCAGCTTAATATTATTGATACCAACCCCCGGTCTGATCACATAGGGCTTGGTTTGTGCAACAGCAGTTAATACAGTCAGGACCAGGAAGGCGAGCAGGGACAGTCTTTTCATAACGGGTTTTTTATTGAACATAAAGGTGGAATAAAAAACTGTACGCAGCTATACCCCGCAGCCGGTATTTTAAAGCAGTTCTTCGATGACTTTCGGGAAATGAGCATGTTCCAGTTCCTGCACCCTTTTGGCCAGGCTTTCAGGGCTGTCGTTCTCCAAAACCGGGCAGCGGGCCTGGAAAATCACGGACCCATGGTCGTAGAGTTCATCTACATAATGAATCGTGATTCCGCTTTCCGCTTCCTGGTTATTGATCACCGCCTGGTGTACATAGCGGCCATACATTCCTTTACCCCCGTATTTGGGCAGGAGGGCAGGGTGAATATTAACGATCCGGTCCGGATAGGCACGAATCAGGGCAGGGGGGATCTTCCAGAGAAAACCGGCTAATACGATCAGGTCAATACCCTTTTTCTTCAGATCAGCGGTATAGGCATCACCCTTAAAAAAGGGTTCTTTTTCGATCAATAAGGTTGGAATATGTTCTTTTTCAGCGATTTGTAAAATTCCCGCTCCTGGTTTATTGCAGACAATCAGGCTGATTCTGGCTTTTTTGGAATGGGCAAAATGGTGGATAATCTGGTGGGCATTACTACCGGCTCCCGAGGCAAAAATGGCGATATGGGTCATTTTTTCACTCATTGATGGTGGGGGTCTTCGATTTTACCAACCCCATGCGGTTCCCCAGTTTCTTGATATACCGGGAGAAAAAGGAGTACTGGCCAAAGGGAATGCTGATCAGCAACACCATCATTGGCCAGCAGATCGTAACCAGTATTATATATATTACCGCCCAAAGCCAGTCCTGGTTAATCACCAGTACATTCATGATTTTCTTGGCCACCCAACCCGTTGCACTTCCGCCAATGGCAAATGTGCACAGGATCAGGGCCAGTTGCCCGCTTTTAACCTTCCATTTTTGTTGTAAACCCTCAAACATGTCGTGCTTTTTGAATTATGCGACGCGAAAGTCGACAAAAATCAACCAATAAATACCCCATCTTCCACATATGTTGAACTTTAAGGCAGGCTTTACCGATTTATGACAAACAGTTTTTAGTCACACCAAAAAATGCCTTAAAATCGGCTGAAACGCAGGCTGGTAGCGGATCAAAAAAAAGTTAAAGCTATTGGCTTTTTATAGTCATACTGACTTATTTTTGCGCCTGATTAGAGCTATTTATCCACATTTTTCAGATCAATTGCATCTATGATTCTTTGTAAACCAATCGGCCAGAGACTGACTGTACTATTTCTATCTCTATTTGTTATTTCTATAGTGAATATTTCTGCACAGGATGCAGCTAACGGTAAAGCAATCTTTACCGGAAAGTGCGCTGCCTGTCACAACGTCTTCAAGAAGATGACGGGTCCTGCCCTTGAAGGGCTGGAAAGCAGGGGTAAATGGGCAGACCATAAGGAGTTGCTGGCCTGGATCAACAATCCGGCAGCCTATATGGCCAAGGATCCCTATACCCAGGGATTGAAGGCGGAATATGGCTCCATGATGACCGGTTTTCCCGATGTGACCTTGAAAGATGTGGGTGACCTGGTCGCTTATGTAAATGCAGAAGTAGCTAACAAGAATGCGGCACCTAAACCCGGAGCAGTTACCGAAGCCCCTGATACCGGCAACCAGAATGCCCTGATCTTCGGCATCATCTCCCTGGTACTGGGTATCATTGCCCTGATCCTGATGCAGGTGAACAGCAACCTGAAGAAAATGTCGGATGATTCAGAAGGGATCGTTCGCCCCGAACCAGTGGCCTTCTACCGCAACAAGACCTATATCGCCATGGCCTCCATCGTATTCTTTGTATTCGGTGGTTATATGGTGGCTAAAGGCGCTATCGGACTGGGTCGCCAGAAAGACTACCAGCCGGAGCAGCCGATTTACTATTCCCATAAAGTACACGCCGGTATTAACCAGATCAGTTGTCTTTATTGCCATGGAAATGCCTGGGAAAGCAAGCATGCCGCGATTCCTTCTGTGAACGTGTGTATGAATTGTCACAAAGCCATCAACACTTACGAAAAAGGACCCAAACTGTATAAAGAAAACGGCG
>CAZYTV010000010.1:0-36113 GCA_964650455.1 uncultured Chitinophaga sp.
AGCCCGACAATCTGCTCACCATTGCCGTGACAGGACTGAATGCCATTGACAGCCCGGGTCCGGGGATCGCCGTGATCCGCGGACTGAGAGAGGGACTGAAACGCCCGTTGCGGAACATCGGTTTATCCTATGAGACCCTTGAGCCCGGTATCTACATGCATGATGTGGTCGATAAAACCTACCAGATACCCTACCCGGCCGCTGGTACAACGGCCCTGCTTAACCGGATTAAGTATATCCATGAAAAGGAAAACCTGCAACTGATCATCCCGAATTTTGATGCAGAACTTCCACAGTTTATCCGGCTGGCCCCCACCCTGTATGCGATGGGGATTGCCACTTTCTTGCCAACCGCCGAACAGTTTGAAGCACGGGACAAAGTCAATCTCTACCAGTTTGGACTGAAACACCAATTACGTGTTCCCCGCGATAAGATCATACATACTGTAGCCGAATTACAATCCTGTGAGGAAGCCTTTGGTTATCCCCTCGTGGTAAAGGGCAAGTTTTATGATGCGGTTGTTGCTTATACCCTGGAGCAGGCACAAAAAGCATTTTATAAAATTTCTGCCAAATGGGGCTTGCCGATTATTGTGCAGGAGTTCGTTACCGGTACCGAAATCAATATTGCCGTATTGGGCGATGGGACCGGACGAATGATCAGCGCTATCCCGATGCGTAAATTATATATCACCGATAAAGGAAAGGCTTGGTCCGGTATTACCCTTGAAGATGAGTCATTGCTTCAGTTGGCACAGGCATTCACCGACGCGACGAAGTGGAAGGGAGGATGTGAACTGGAAATCATGCGTACGGCAAAGAATGAACTCTTTATTATGGAGATCAATCCGCGTTTTCCGGCCTGGATTTACCTCACTGCAGCAGCAGGACAAAACCAACCTGCAGCACTGGCACGGATGGCCCTTGGGGAGGAGCAGCCGGTATTTGATGGATATGAAGCCGGGAAAATATTTGTCCGCTATTCCTGGGATCATATTACTGATATCAGTGAATTCCACCAGATCAGCGGGAAAGGAGAATTATAATCATGAATGGTTCAGCTATGAAAAAGAATTATGAAAGTCCGGTGATACAGAAAATGAACGGCGGACTGATGAACAAATTCGGAACAAGAACGGAATATGAGCCGGTAAAACAAATTGATGGGGTAACCGTACAGTCATTGATGGCTGACTATGGCTCTCCTTTATTTGTACTGAGTGAACGTACACTGCGGCGCAATTACCAGGATGCCTACCGGGCCTTCAGTACCCGTTATCCCCATATCCAGTTTGCCTGGAGTTATAAAACGAATTACCTGAATGCGGTTTGCCGGGTCTTTCACCAGGAAGGTAGCTGGGCCGAAGTGGTGAGTGGCTTTGAATATCAGAAAGCGCTGGGCAACGGAGTGCCTGGGAATAAGATCATTTTCAATGGTCCCGAAAAGACAAATGAGGAACTCAGGATAGCGGTGGAGAATGGTTCATTGATCCATATTGATCATTTTGATGAGTTCTACCAGTTACTGGAGATCAGTGATACACTGAAACGAAAGCCAAGAGTGGCCATCCGGGTAAATATGGATACCGGGGTGTACCCGGTATGGGATCGTTTTGGTTTTAACTATGAAAACGGGCAGGCGCTGGAAGCACTGAATAAAATTGTGGCATCCGGAAAGATGGAACTGGCCGGTTTGCATTGCCATATCGGGACATATATGTTGTCCACCAGCGCCTATCGTACCGCGGTAAAGAAACTCGGTGACCTGGCCTGGAAATGCAAAACAACACTGAATAATCCGTTGCAGTATATCGATATCGGGGGTGGGTTTCCTTCCACCAACACACTGCGGGGTTCTTTTCTGCCGGGTACCGATACGGTTCCTTCGGTGGATGAATTTGCTGAAGCCATCAGCACCCAACTGCAGGAACTGGGTTATGGTGCTTCAGAAATGCCGTTGCTGATATTGGAGAGCGGACGCGTACTGGTGGATGATGCAGGATATTTATTATCTACCGTGGTTGCCAATAAACGATTAAGTGACGGACGCCGGGCCACCATCCTGGATGCCGGTGTGAATATTTTATTTACCTCTTTCTGGTATGATCACCCCATCAGTCCGGCGCAGGATTTTACCCATCATACCGAAGACCAGGTACTCTATGGTCCCCTTTGTATGAATATTGATGTGCTGCGACAGAGTGCCAACCTGCCTTTGCTCAACAGGGGTGATAAAGTAGTGGTGCATAAAGTGGGTGCTTATAATATGACGCAATGGATGCAGTTTATACAAATGCGGCCCAATGTAGTGATGATTGAAGAAGGGGGAACTGTGCACCTGGTGAGGGAAGCTGAAACCCTGGCCTATATCGAACAGCAGGAGCGGGTGCCGGAACACCTGAAAGGAATCAATCTCTAAAAAAGTTGTTTTGAATAAGCTAAACCTTCCTGTTTTTTCCCGATTTATCGCTCATACGGTACTGAACAGCTATGCGATGCTTTTTTTCAGTAACCGTAAGGTACTGGCGGCGTTAATTCTGCTGGTTACTTTTTTTAATCCGTATACCGGGGCTGCAGGATTTGCGGCTACCATCATAGCCGCCGCCACAGCCTGGTTTATCGGCTTCAGCCGCGAGCAGGTAAAAAGCGGATTATATACGTATAGCGGATTGCTGATGGGACTGGGCATGGGAACGTTTTATGAGTTTAGTCCGGGGTTCTGGATCTTATTATTTATTGCATCTGTATTATCGGTCCTGCTTTCTGCAGCACTGATCGCCAAACTGGGTAAAAGTAATTTACCCGCTTTGTCCCTGGCCTTTATCCTTACGTTATGGGTGGTGATCCTTTCCTCCAGGGAGTTTGCGGCTATCGGGCTTACCCAGCGGAATATTTACTGGCTCAATGAAATGTATGCCACCGGCGGCAATGACCTGATCAGGCTGGTGCAATGGATGGAAAACCTGCAGATGCCGGCGGCCCTATCCGGATTTTTCCGTTCGCTCAGTGCGATTATTTTTCAAAGCAATATTGCTGCAGGCATTGTACTGACCATCGGCCTTTTTTTATTTTCCCGCATTGCCCTGACCCTGATGGTGGCCGGTTATACGATCGCTATTTTATTTATTCAATTGATGGATGGCTATGCCGGCAGTGTGAATTATTATAATCTCGGTACCAACTTTATGCTGGTTTCCGTGGCACTCGGCGGATTCTATATTATTCCTTCCGTCCGTTCCTATCTCTGGTCACTCATCACGGTACCGGTTTCGTATATCCTGGTGATTGCTTTATGGAAAATCACTTATACCTGGGGGTTACCGGTTTTTTCCCTTCCGTTTTGTATTACGGTGATTCTTTTTATCTATGTATTGCAGTTACGAAAGTCAGGCGGAAAAATGGTGCTCACCCCGGTACAGTATTACAGTCCGGAAGAAAACCTGTATCGCTATCTCAACAGCCGCGACCGGATCTATACGCGCTTTTATTTTCCGTTGATATTACCGTTTAACGGGGAATGGACCGTGAGCCAGGGTTATGAAGGAAAACAGACGCATAAAGGGGACTGGTCGAAAGCCCTTGATTTTGTGATCCGGGATAAGGAAGGGAAGACCTGGCAGGGAGCCGGTACCCGACCCGAGGATTTTTACTGTTATAATAAACCGGTGCTGAGTCCGGCCGATGCGGTGGTGGAAGAAGTGATCCCGTATGTGGAAGATAACCCGGTAGGTGGCAACAATACCCGGCAGAACTGGGGCAATACCATTGTATTAAAGCATGCAGAAGGTCTATATACCAAACTTTCGCATTTACGGAAGGGAAGTATAAAAGTGGTGAAAGGAGAATATGTAAAAAAGGGAATGTTGCTCGCTGCCTGTGGCAATTCAGGCCGCTCCCCCGAACCACACCTGCATTTCCAGGTACAGGCCACTCCCTATATTGGATCCAGGACCCTGGCCTATCCTTTCGCCAGTTATGTTCTTCATGATACAACGGATATCCGTTTGCCAGAAACCTTTACTACTCCTAAAGAAGCGGCCATTGTCAGTAATATCCAGATCAGTCCGTCCCTGTTACAAGCTTTTGATTTTAAACCTGGTCTCCGCATCCGGGCAAAGAGTACAGCTCACCGGGAGGAAGAATGGGAGGTTATGGTCAGCGCCTACAACGAAACTTATTTCTATGCTGCAGCGCCAGGAGCGTATGCCTATTTTGTCAACGATGGCAGCTTGTTTTACTTCACTAATTTTTATGGCAGCCGGAATAGTTTACTCTATCTTTTTTATCTCAGTGCCTATAAAGTCTTACTGAGTGCTGATAAACGGATACCGGTAACGGATACCTATCCCCAGGGACTTTTCGGAAACAGGATCACCCGGTGGTTGCAGGATTTTATAGCGCCTTTTTATTTATATACGAACTGGAAATACGAAAGTATCCTGAAAGAACATGATGCGTTAAGCGGCGGGGATATAATATTAGAAAGCACCGGTCTAAGGCAGCGCGGGCTTAGTAAAACTCCATTTATGAATGCTACGGTCATGATAAAGGGAGGGTTGCTTACTGGTTTTAGTACGGAATTAAATCACCAGCAAACAACGGTACAATGCGAACATTATTAATCAGCCTGTTATTGGCCATCAGTTTGCCTGTTGGTTTGCGGGCCCAGGAAGTATTTACCTATACCAGGTCTGATAGTATCTCCTATGCCTTGTATCAGCAGGGAGCCTGGAAGGAATTAATACAATTTGGAAAAGCGTCTATTGCCAGCGGGCAGGACTTTCCCCTGCTGCGGCAGCGGTTGGGCTATGCGGCATTTATGACCCAAAACTATAGTGCCAGTATTCAGCACTATGAGCAGGTGCTCCGGGAAGATGCTTATAACCAGGCGGCTCATACCTATATCTACTGGAGCCGGATCAATCTGAATCAACCGGAAATGGCCAGGGCGGAGATAAAATACATGGCTGCCGCCGATATACCACTGTCACAACAAAAGAAAAGTCGTGTTTATTTGGTGGGAATAGAGTACAGTCATAAACAAACTCCGCTAAGCGAAAGAGGCAATGCGGGTTATTCCCGTTTATTACTGGGTGCCCGGCTCGGGGAGGTTCATATGGATCAGTCATTGGCTTTTTATAAACAGACTATCAGTGAACCTTTGCTGACCGCAGTGAACAATAATAATAAGATTGCAATTAACCAGGTGGAGTATTATAACCGGATCCATATTAATCTGAACCGGCACTGGCAATTAAAAGCTGCCTGGCATTATCTGTATACGCCCTTTAATAATTACAAGTACAACAATAACCTGCTGCTGGCCGGGGTAAAATACTATGGTAGCTATTTTGACCTGCAGGCAGATGCCATCCTGGGCAAGCTGACCGATACATCCCTCCAGCAATATAACCTGCAACTGGGCTTGTATCCGCTGGGCAATCTGAAACTATATAGTTTTTCCACGGGAATGTTAAGGCAACAGGCGGGTTCAGCCTTTAATTTCAAACAGGTGCTGGGCGTGCAGCTCAGTCCTGCTCTCTGGCTCGAAGGAAATATTACGGCCGGGCGGTTTCATAACCTGGCAGAGAATGATGCGCTGTATGTTTATCATGCCATCGATCCGAATACCGCCAAGGCTGGTTTCACCACGTATATCATGCTGAAGCATATTCTGTTTCAGTTGGGCTATACCCACGAAAAACGGGAATTATACGGAACCACCAAACCATTCACCCAACAATCAATCACAGGAGGACTTATATGGAAACTTTAAAGAAAATAATAACCGGTAGTATCCTGTATTTAACGGTACTGATGGCCGGAGCCCAACAGGAAAGCAAATGGCAGGCTGCTTTTAATGACAGTTATACCCAGGAGGCCAATAAGCAATATAGTGCCGCCATCAATTCACTGAAAGCCGTGTATGAGGAGAAGAGTTATGAACTAAATCTGCGGTTGGGCTGGCTGACTTATCTGAATAAGGAGTACACAATTTCACAGACGTATTATCAGAAAGCGGTTAATCTCCGGCCCTATTCGCTGGAGGCTAAATTCGGACTGATACAGCCGCTGGCTGCGTTGCAACTGACGGATAAAACCTTACAGGTTTATGAGGATATACTGAAGATTGATCCTCAGCAAACCAAGGCGAACTACTGGGCCGGGGTGATCTGGTACAACCGGAAGAAATATGAAACAGCCGCCCGATATTTTGAAAAGCTGGTCAACCTGTATCCCTTTGATTATGATGGCAACCACATGCTGGCCTGGACTTATCTGAACCTGGGGAGAAGTAATGACGCTAAAATTCTTTTTGGGAAAGCGTTATTGGCAAAACCCGGGGATGCTTCCTGCGTGGAGGGATTAAAGCAGGTAAGGTAAGTTATAGGTTGTATTGTCGGTTTCCACCGTTGATCCCGGACTGAAAACGGTGGTCCATTCCTGGTAATTGGATATATCCCATAAAACAGACCAGACTTTTTCCCGGCTGGCGCGGATCTGTATGGAAAAGAGAAGTGTCAGCATAACGTATTTATTATTTGTTTGCCAATGCAATCAGCTCCCGGATTATCCGGGTCAGTTCTTTTTCATTTTTCACCGCTTCTTTACTGCTTCTAAAATATACCAGCCTCCGGTCTTTATAGTCTCCCTCCAGCAGGGGGGATTTGATTTTTACAATGGCCGGATGATGAAAGACCAGGAGGATACGGTTATTTTTATATGGGCCAAAAGTCAGCAGGTCTGCCGATGTATAGTAACTGGGGGCGTTCCATTTGATGCGTTCGTGGAGTAAAGGAGCGGATTTCTTAATCAGTTTCCGTACCATTTCAATTTCCTTGCGCACAGCAGGTTCCTGTTTATCCAGCCATTCCCTGACCTGAGTGGCTTCTTTATCAGCGGGAGCTGTTTTCGCTGCTTTCTTTTTAACCGGCTTTGCAACGGGTTTCTTTTTTGCCGCGGTCATGGCTTCATTTTCTTTTACCCGGAACAATACTATTTTTTTGATCAGGGCTAAGGGCAAGGGTGCAGTCAGCGGAAACTGTACAGAGCCTTTTCCGGTCTTATAACCGGCAAGTTCTTTTTTGAATTCTTCGTGACCGGTAGGGGTTGCATAAAAGCCAATATGATTTTCATAACCGGCAAAATAGACCAGGGGCTTGCCCAGGTATTTAAAACCCGGCATGCCATAACTGATTCCTTCCACGGCATCCGGGGCATTGGCCCGGATGGTTTTACGCAATTGCTCCAGTTGTTTTTTAACCGGTGCCGGGAAGCCGGCAATATACTGGTCCGTTGTTTTAGCGGGAGCTGTATTTTTCATAAAGACAAACGGAGGGTTTTAGTTTTGCTCGAGATTTTTTTTCATATTCTCCAGGTTCTGCAACATATCCTTTCCAACCAGTTTATCCATAAACAGGTTCATTAAATTCATCGGGAACTTACTGCGCCCGTAAAATAACTGGTTCACCCGGGTTTCGTGTTCGCTCACAGCAGTCAATGTCGTCCTGGCCCAGTTGGTGGCCTCAAAGGGTTTTTTGAAGCGGACTTCCACTTCGGTGCTTTGTCCTTCCGTCAGTTTAATAATCTCCTGCTCCCCAACACCCACGTTTTTATCATTACTGGTCCAGGCAGACTTGAAACCAACGGTACCGTCTGTGCCCGTATAAACTATATTCACATTGGGGTCTCTCATCACCCACACACTATACTTTTCCTGGTTGCGGATCAGTTTCAGGTAATCGAATACCTCTTTCTGCGTTTTATTAATCACGATCTGCTTTTCGAGGCTGAATTCTTTTTTTACAACCAATGCTGTTAAGAGGAGCAGGGCAATGATGGTGGCAAGAATGTATAAGATGATCATGGTAAAATAGTTTAATAAGAATAATGTTTACTAAGAATAATTATCATCCCGATCGCAGGTAGAGATTCCGACGAAGGAGGAATCTAAGTCAGTTTTTAATCCTGATCATGTGCCCCTCCCTCCGGTCGGGGTGACAAATTTTCTTAGTTGTTTTTTTTGACACGGTTAAGGATGGGTAACACTACTTAAATCACTTGTCCTCCCGATATAAGAGCTGTTTTGTCATCCCGACGAAGGGACTGCTTTGTCATCCCGACGAAGGAGGGATAAGCACTTCTTCATATTTTAACTTACTCTGATTCCGACCGCAGGGAGGAATCTGTAAACCATGCTCAGGCTGCTTTCCTTTTGTTCCAGAAATAATACGAAGCCGCACCGAGTAATACCGGTACTAAAATAAACAACATGCCGGGATCGAATTTTTTCTGGGTCATGTAAATAGAGAACACGGCGCCCGCCAGGTCGAAAAAGAGGCCGGCATAAGCCCACTCTTTTATTTTATTCAGTCCGGGAATCAGGATGACCAAAGAACCAATGATCTTAGCCACACTGATAAACTGAATAAAATAGACCGGGTACCCGAGGTAGCCGTGCAGGAAGTCGAGAGTTTGTCCTTTGGGATCTACTCCTGAATAGGAAGACCAGATCATAAAGGCAGAGAACAGGACCGTGAAGGCCCAGTAGAGAGTGTTTGTTGTTTTTTGTTTCACGATTTAAGTATTTACTATTTTAAGAACCAAGGTCACAAATAAAATACAAAGACCAAATTTCAAACCCTTCTAAGAAGGGTTTATTGAGATTTGATGATTACTGTTGATTATCGACTATTGACTGCACGTGATTATCATATATTTTCAAGATCTGCTATCACCAGTTTCTTCATCTTCAACAAAGCCTGCATCGCTTTCTGGCCTTTGACGGGGTCTGTCATGATTTTGCCCAGGTTGGCGGGGATGATCTGCCAGGAAATACCAAATGGATCTTTAAGCCATCCGCACATACTTTCGGCCCCGCCATTGCTGGTCAATTGGTTCCAGTAGGTATCGATTTCCTCCTGGTCCCTGCATTCCACCACAAAGGAGATGGCTTCGTTGAAGGCGAACCCGTGGTTTCCTGCCCCATCCATGGCCATGAACACTATGTCGTCGATGATAAACTGCGAATGTTTTACTTTTCCAGCTACCAGTTCACCTTCGTTTTCCTGGTATAAGAGAATACCACTGACAGAAGAGGAAGGAAACAAACCGGTATAATATTTCACCGCGGCTTCGGCTTTACCAAAGTGGTCGTCAGTAAATAAGAAACAAGGCGTGATTTTCTGATTTACTGCGCTATACGCCCCTTTATACAATTGCCAGGCAAGTCCGAATTTATCCTGGACAAACGCATAGTATTCACTCCAGTCATATTTATCCAGCGGCATCATGGCCATGCCACCGTCCATTAGCTTTGCATAGAGCGCATCGATCTCTTCATTGTTTTCACTGGTTACAAACATGGAAATGGAGGGATTAAATTTAAACATAGGCCCGCCGTTCAGCCCCATGAATTTTTGTCCATGCAAATTGAAGTTGACCACCATCGGATTGTCGAATGTAATACCGGAATCCGGAAACAAGCTGCAGTAAAATGTGGCTGCTTCTTTGGCATTGCCGTCAAACCAGAGACAGGGATGGATGTTATTCATGGAGGAAGGTTTATAAAGTTTATGGGGTTTATAATACTTTTCTTTGTAGGGGCTGTTTCCTGACACCTGACAACTACTCAAGTACGAAGTTAGAAGTACGAAGTACGACTGAAGTACTTTGAAGTGTTAGCTGTTAGAAGGGCTGTTCCCTGGCACCTGACAGCTAACAAGGAACACCTTATACTTTGGGGGTATGGCTAACCATCCATTGTACCCCGAACTTATCGGTGCAACTACCGAAATAGGAGCCCCAGAACATATCCTGCAAGGGCATAGTAATTTTGCCATCTTCGGCAAACGCATCGAGAAGGCGTTTGCATTCTTCGCGACTGTCGGGTTCCAGCATGATATGCATATTGTTGCCGAAGTTGACCGTAAATCCAAAGGATTCCGGTGCATCAGTTCCCATCAGGATATGACCACCGGTGATGGGCAGCTCCACATGCATTACCAGCTTCTTATCTGCTTCAGGCATTTCAGGTGCTCCGGGTTGTGAAGGCATATCACCAAAGCGGGCAATGGCTCCGTTGAATTCGGTGTTGAAGACGGATCTATAAAAGAGAAATGCTTCTTCCGTGTTACGGGGGAAGTTGAAGTAGGTGGAGACTCGGGACATAACAGACAGGTTTAGAAGGTTTATAGATTTTGATAGTAGAAACAGGTTGAAAGGAGAGTTTATGAGGTTTATAAAGTTTATAATGCTTTTCTTAGAAGGGGCTGTTCCTGACAACCGACAACCGACATCTGACAACTGACATATTAGTGTGTTTCTGTATAAAATTTAAAACTATCGAGAATCGCCTGCCACCCCCCTTGCTGTAGCTCAAGCGTATTTTCGGTTTCAGGCTCAAAGGTTACCACTACATGAGTACTATTGCCGTTGCTGGTAAACAGGACATCCGCTTTGCGGCCATCGCCCATGGTGTAGCTGATCTTTTTATTTGCAACCACTTCATCATAGATACCCCAGAAGTCGAAACTGAAACTACTGTCTTTGGCGGCCATGGTGGAGGAAAATTTACCGCCGGCTTGCAGATCATTGCTGGCAGCGGGGCAATGCCAGTCGGGACTGGCCTGGTTCCATTGCGTGATATGTTCAGGCCCGGTATAATAATCCCATACTTTTTCTACCGGGGCGCTGATGACCGCTTCAACGGTGATGCGGGTTGGAGTTGACATGTTGGTTTTTGTTTAGTCTTGTAAACTTACTGAGATTAAACAAAAAGGATGATCGGTAAAAACGACAATTCAGGGGGTTGATTGCGACAGGTAGTTTTAATACCTTTAAAAGATGAAACATGTATCCATACTGGTTCCTGAAACGGCAGTGATCGAAGCGGTTGCTGATCCCCGCTACCTGTTTTCTGCTGTAAATCAGTTTCTTGCAGCGGCCGGAAGGGAACCCTTGTTTGACATAAAGCTGGTGGGTGGCCGGAAAGAAATCAAACTGGGCAATTCCGCTTTTTCCGTTCATGTGGATCTGCTGCTGGGGGAAGTGGAGCACACAGACCTGGTGATCATCCCGGCCCTGAGTGGAAACCTGGCTGCGGCCATTGAAGCTAACAAAGCATTGATTCCATGGATTGTTGACCAATATAATAAGGGTGCGGAAGTGGCTTCCTTATGCCTGGGTGCTTTTCTTTTCGCGTCCACCGGTTTGCTGGATGGAAAGAAGTGCTCCACCCATTGGGGTTTCTGTAATGAATTCAGGACCATGTTTCCCAAGGTGGAGATAGTGGATGGCAGTATTATAACAGAAGAACAGCGGTTGTACAGCAGTGGCGGGGCCAATTCGTACTGGAATCTGTTAATCTACCTGGTGGAGAAGTACACTGACCGGGCGACCGCTATTTTAGCCGCTAAATATTTTGCGGTGGATATTGACCGCGACAGCCAGGCTTCATTCATGTTGTTCAACGGGCAGCGGGCACATGAAGATGATATCATCAGGCAGGTGCAGGAATATATGGAGTCGCATTATACCAATAAGGTAACGGTGGATGAACTGGCTGAGCGATTTGCCATTGGCCGGCGGAGTTTTGAACGGCGGTTTAAGAAAGCCACGAATAATACGGTGGTGGAATATATGCAGCGGGTAAAAATGGAGGCTGCCAAACGGAGTTTCGAAAGCAGCCGTAAGAATATCAGCGAAGTGATGTTTGATGTGGGGTATACTGATACCAAAGCTTTTCGTACAGTATTTAAAAAAGTTACCGGGCTTACCCCTGTTGAATACCGCAATAAATACAATAAGCAGGCGATGATGGCCTGATTATTTTTTCTTTTTCCGGAAATGTTCTTCGTCAATAATAATGGCTTCGTAAATATAAGCTTGCAGCAACTCTGTATCTATTTCTTTTATGGACCTGAAATCTTTCCAGTAAATCTGTTTGCGACCGCCTTTATCGAGGTAACCGATTTCATCCGTTAGTTGGTTCCCATAGGCAAAGCCGAAGCGTACTCCTTCATAGGATTTCTTTTTACCCCAGGTAACGGAGGCGGGCCAGATAAAGCAGAAGTTGCGGTGATGGTAATAGTAGGGAACGTTGAAGGATAATTTCTCCCTTGCATCCGGGAGACAGTAAAAAACCAGTTTCCGGAGTCTCTCCACGATCAGCAGTTCCTCTTCCGGCAGGAAAGCCAGGAATTCGTCGATGGATTTGAAATCGACTTCCTGCATTTTATTTTTTTCCTTTGCCATATTAAAAGCTGATCCCTGCCCCAATCGATCCTCCTGCATAAACCTTCCCGTCCATTTTCCAGAAATTATCCGAAGGCGGATCCAGGAAGATGATCGGTGCGGCAATGGCTTTAAAGAAGAATCCACCTCCGGGTGGCTGGTAGCGGTAACCGGCACCGGGGATAAGATAGATTTTTTTATCAGAAAGACTGCCAGCGGAAAATAGCTTTTGATAATTTTCTACTAAGGGCACTACGGTAAGACCGAATTCGAAATGATGGAAGCCGTCGCCTTTAAGAAAATTAAGTCCCAGTGGCAGGGCAATTATATTATCGAACAGTGAAAAACCTACCCGGTATGTATTGGTAAAGTGTACACCTAAGCGGTAAATGCGATCGTAGTTAATGGAATAATAAGCCCCTTTGCTGGTTCCTTCCGCGTAGATTGTGTTGCGGGCAATAGCCACATCCTGTGAACGGGCCACGAGACTAAATGAGAAAAAGAAATAAAGAGAAATACAAAGAAGTTTAAGTTTTTTTAGTACGTGGATTTTCATTTCGTTCATATACATAATATCTTGTTTAGTTGTTTGGGAGTTTAGATGTTTAGAAGGGCATTGCCGTTATTAGGCTCTCTTTCTTCTTTTTTTTCCTTCTTTGAACTCTTTAGCATCGCCCGCAGAGACGCGGAGGGCGCAGGGAAATACATGTACCTCCGGCTTTTTGTCTCGCAACTCATACCTCGCCACTCGCTGCTTAAACCCGCTCTCCTTCTTTGATGAATTACCATTTACTTCGGCTTCACGATAACCACCTTAAACCTCATCACCCGTTGAAAATCGAAAAGGATATCCAGGTAATACAATGAATTTTCCGGAATCACATAATCAAACTGGTAGAGATCACCTGTTTTTAGAAAAGGAGTATAACGTTGTCTTTTCAGGGCGAAGGTATCCTGCACCCAGATTTTTTTCCGCTTGTTCACCTGTTCCCAGCCCCATACTTCTGCGTTCCGGTAAAGGTTGGTATTGACCTGCAGTTTTTCGATGCTGCCGGTATATTCAAATCTGAAATGAATGGTATCTCCTTTTTTCCCGTTGATCATACCGGTTTGCGGCGAGAGCAGCTTGATCTTGCTGAGAATATCGGGATCAAAATAGGGATTGGCGGCAAACTTATCCTTGGTAAATCCCGGCTTTAACACCCAGCGGGTGTACTGCGGGAAATGGTTACGGGAGAATTCAGCGAAGGGAGTCAGGAAATAATAATCGTTGTACTGTTTAACAAAGCCATTGAGTTTGCCGGAGTTTTCATCTTCGGTGGTATAGCCGGCAGACCAGGTGGCATCGAGTAAGTGCCAGGTGGTATCGAGCCAGATCACGTTCCAGCTATGGTTCACCGGACCGGCATTGCCGATCTGGTAGAGTTTGGTCTTGGTATGCCCGTTGATCGTGGCCGCTTCCAGTCCGGTAATATCGCACATACGGGTAAAGAGCCGCGCATAACCATCACTGATCGCTTTGCCTTTCCGCAGGATTGTATTCAGGTATTTTTTTTCCCAGTTGGCAAGCACTTCATCACAATCCTGGCCTGATTTACATTCCGGTGTTTCTATTTCTTCGTCTTTGTTGTAGAATTTCCAATCGTAGCGGATATGATCCGTGATCCAGATAAAGATGGAACGTACTTTGGAAAGTTTATCGCTGTAGGGGCTGGTGAGTTCGGTGGTTAGTTTTACCAGGTCACCGTCAAAGCGGATACTGCGGGCCCGCTGGTCAACCTGCGTAAAGTCAGGCCGGGCCAACTGGGCTGCGACACCTGTAGATAAACAGGTGATAATCAGGCATAGTAAGATCAGGCGGCGGGACATAAGTTGGTTACGGGTTCGGGGAGGTAAGATACGTAATTATGATGGGTGATACAAGGGGTAGTCGGGAGTCAGGAGTCGGGAGTCGGGAGTCGGGAGTCAGGAAAAAGCTAAGAGGGATGAGACACTGGAGAATAGAAAATAGTAAATGGAAAATAGGGGTACACTAAAGAGCAAATGTTATGCAATAATTCACTCACCCCATCGGGGTGCTTTGTTGGTAGCACTCATGCGGAAGGATACGAACCGTTTCACCCCGTAGGGGTGTTTTGTGAATACCCGTGATTAACCAGTCATCACAGTCCGCCAAAATATCTGGCAATAATTTAAATTGAAATCGACGGGTCAGTTTATTTTTCTTCCACCCTGATCCATTCTTCCTTTTTGATTTTGCTGGTATCAATAGGGCTAATATAATTAAATAGCGGTGTGCACGTACGCAATTTGGCCGTTGAGATATTTGGCGGTCCGCCATCTACAGCACCGCAACCATATCCCCTGAGGATGATATGGGTAGAGGGAACGGTTCGATGGGTATATAAGGTGCGTATCGTATTATACCTGCACATGCCATCACTCCAGGACAACAGGGCATATAAGAAAAAAATGAAAAAGCAGCCTACACTCAGCAGGAAGTATTTAATGATGGTTTGCTTTTTTTGTTTACTGTCCATGGGTGCATACCCGATCCGGCTGATGAGCAGTAAGATAGCGGCAGGGATGCCACCGAAGAAAAGAATATCAAAATAGTTTTCATAGGCAGGCTTTGCATACTCAAGCGGGATAAAGCGAACCAGCAGGACGGTCAGCAGAATCAGTACTATAAAAAGCAGACTGATCCGGTAAATTATTTTAAAGAGGGTTTTCAAGGCAGCAGTTATTTATCAATTAATTCTTCCAGTTTTCCCAGTGCTTTTGAGAACCGATCTCCGGGGCGGGCCCACTTTTTAGTTTCAGTGGCCCAAAACCGGAATTTGTCTTTGTTCTTTTTTGAAAAGAAGGTATAAGCCATATTGTATGCCATTTCAGCCTTCATAGCACTGTCTGTGGCCAGTGGAATTCCTTTTGCCGCAGTTTCCTCGGCTTTGCCCGGCAGGTCCAGCTTCATTTGTGTATAGGATAATTCCTTGTACAGGTACCAGTCATTTTTATTTGTTTCCAGTGCGCTGTTCAGTATGTTCAGGGCTTTGTCATATTGTTCGAGTGCATTATAAGAAAAGGCCAGTTCCACTTCCAGTCCTTTGAATTTTGGTTCGATCTGATACGCTCTTTCCAGGTAGGTCAGTGCCTTTTCATATTGGTCCCAGCCATTATACAGGAATCCCCATCGGAATAGCCGCTTCACGGAACCCGTATCTGTTTTATAACTGGCGAGCCAGGCGGGTGGGTTTACAATACCCAGTTCGGCGTAGAGGGAAACCGGAAGAATAGCCACTTTTACATTATTATTTTCGAGGCGGGATTTGATATTGATATTATCCGGTCTTTCGGTCTTTACCTTGCTATCAGCAGCATAACTGAATTTTCCTTCATAGTTCAGGGTGAGACCAGCCTGGGCATCAATATAAATAAACCCGAAGGCATAAGTACTGTCTTTATCCGGCTGAAAAACCACCCACTGGTCTTCACATTCCACAAACCGTTTGTTGTAATCGAATCCGGGTTGTGCAAAAAGGCCGGTGCACAACAGAAGGAAGGGTAAATACAGAATTTTCATAAATAAGCTGATTCAAAGTGCAGGATGAATGTACAAAAAACCAAAGAATATTATCCTGAGATTGATGTTGTCACAAAATCCTTCATGGCAACAACAAAATTTCCGGTCTCTTACTCCGGTGTCTCACCATGCAATAGGAATCTTCAGACGCCTTTTGGTGTTTTCTGTTTCTTTGGAGCTTTTACCGGTGGAGTTGATGGTTTATTTATCGTTATGATAACCCTGAGTATATCTTTCACCGGCGCACCAATCCCCAGTCTTTGTGCATTGGTAAAAGCGGGAATCGCCTGCTGACCGGTGGGATCGAATACGAGATATTCACCATTATGTTTATTGGCTGAATCCAGCAGGTTGCCTGGAATAAAGAGCTGGATTCTTACTTTCTGGTAACTGGCCGGGAAGTACCGGATATAGTAGCCTTCTTTTTGTTGATACCATTGGTCATACTGTACGCCTTTGCGGGTTATCCGTGATGGCTCGCGGAGCACGGCAATTTTTTCATACGCTTCATAAGAGGAGGAGCCGAGTTCAAAAAGTTTTTGCATGTCCCCATGTACCCATCCGCTGTTGCGGGAAATGTCTTTCAGCAAGCCACCAACACCACCCTTTAACTGGAAGACCTGGGCCGGGCTAAGGAGTTTTACAGCATCGGATCGTACCTCATACGAGAGTTTATCAAAATCAGATCCGCTGACCACCGACCAGAGTAAAAGCTGGATATTCTGCTGCGGAATTCCATGGTTCAGGCGGGAGTTCAGCAAAACCGTTTCAACAATCTCTTTCCTTTTACCGGTAACGGGCCCCTGCAGATAGGCATCACCGGGACGGGGATCGGGGGTGCCAGGCTGAAGACAATAGGTTTTGAAATCTGTTTCAAAAAACCCGGGTGCCAGCACGAAACCTCCGTCCTGGGTTTGGGGCAACTCCATTAATGAACGGGCAATATCTGTTGCTGCAGGCAGCGTAATGCCGGTCGGAGCAATTGGTAAAACCGGATCATTCACTGTTTTAGATGATTTACTGCTCCGGCAGGAGGACAACAGGGCAATAGCAACAAGAAGAAAGGGTAAATATCTTTTCATGGGATCTCATTTTCAGAATAGGCCAGGCTTTGGCAGATTCTGGTTATACGGATAGTTACAAGATCGGGAGAAACAGACCGGAATGCAAGTGATAACGGCGTAAAATATTGTTAAGAGGCGCAACCAGGTGATAATTATGGTTACAGGGCAGGGGACTTATAAGATTGATTCGTATATATACTAATTAATCGGACCAGCAGGTCAGGTCTCCTTTTTCTATTTTATGATAGACGAAACGGATCTGGCTATCCAGTATCCTGTCAACCGAAAGTTCGGGCAATTCATCCAACCCAAAATAGGCGGCATGTTCAATATCAAAACCGGGATTGAATTCATTTGATATGGCCTCACAGTAAAACAGCATTTTATATACATAGGCTGCCTGTGGCGGATGCGGGTGCATGCATTTATCAAACACGGCCAGCAAGGCTTTTACTTGCACATCGAGGCCGGTTTCTTCTTTACATTCCTTGATGATTACTTCTTTTGGGGAATAACCAATATCGGCCCAGCCTCCGGGGAGCGACCACCGTCCATCGGTGGCTTCTTTCACCAGCAGGATTTTTTTATCAGGAGATAAAATAATGCCACGCACATCCACTTTCGGTGTCGGGTAGTCCTTTACCAGCGGAAAACTGATCTGTAACTCCTCGGTTGTATATCCGCTTATTTTTCCCAGCAGTTCCAGGCTGATCGCATTCAATACGGTATATCGTTCTTTGTCGTATTCGTTAGTAGCATAGAGCAGACCGAGGTCGGCGATATTTTTGAGACGGAGGAATTGGTTGAATATGGTATTCATATATAGGGTGTCAGTTGACGGGTGTCAGTTGCCTGCCTGCCGGCAAAGGTAGGTCAGGAAACATCTCCTCCTGGTAGGTAATATTTCAAAGCACGTCTTCGTACTTCTTACTTCGTACTTGTTTTGCTTTCGGGTGTCTGGGTCTTCTATTTCGAGCGCAGAGAGAAAACTTCTTCCAAGGTAAAGTTATACTGGCAATAGCGAATGTCTTTAACGGGTGGCGCAATGATAGTTCTTGCTGCGCTATCTACAAGGTTCCTCGCTTCGCTTAGTACAAGGTTCCTCGCTTCGCTCGGAATGACAATGATTGGCAAAGGGGGGGGCTTTACCCCGGATCCTTATGATCATAACTCAGCACTTCCCGGAGCAGCCAGCGGCCATTATCCATCAACCAAAGGTGGGTGAACCGGGCACGACTGGTATGCCGGTCGGGTTTGCCTTTTTCCCGGATATAAAAATCATGGATACCTGTTTGTATGACGCCGTATAATCGACCCTCCTGGTACAACGGAAATACTTCGAGACTATGATGGTCCACTTTGCGGATGGGCTTCTGAGCCGGGTTACCGCAGATATTATTTTTTACCGCAGCCAGAAATTCGGTCTTGTGCTGTATGCCTCCCTGGTCATGAAAAAAAACCATTTCGGGATGCACGGTTTTATCGAGATAATCAAGGTCACATAAATTAAATGACCGTTCAAAGAAAATACTGTCCTGCTTTTTCAACGATAGAAAGAGGGTATCGGTTTTTGCAACCTGGGCGCCTGAACTCAAAACGGCAAAGAGGACTGTGAGAAAAATCCAGCTTGTTTTTAGCATACTGTTGATTGAGTTACAAAGATGCCCCCAAACCGCTGACTGGCAAAGCCGCTGGTAAAGGGTATTTACCGGTATTGAAATATTCCGGGATGATCAGTTGTCAGATGTCAGTTGCCAGATGCCTGCCGGCATAGGCAGGTCAGGAAACAGCCTCTTCTAAGAATTCTTATGCTAAACACCTGCATTGCCTGCTTTTCAGGATTACAACCTGACCCTCAGGGTTAGTGTTGGTTGTGTTTTTGCGATGAATCCAGGTCCTCCTGCCGGGTAAAACAGCTGTTGCTGCCGTACTAAAACTGCGGCGGCTCTCTTTTTATTTTTATGTGCTGCAATAAAAAAAGGAATAGACACGATGGTGGTGATTGCGCCAACAATAAACAAACCCATTCCATTATCATTGTCGGCGGAACTCCCATAGGATTGCCCCATATTGATTCCCAATCCGGAAGCGGTCATAACCAGCCCGCCGCCCAGCAGAATCCATCCGGTCCTTTTTTGTTTAAGTCTTTTTTCAAGGTATTCGGCCCTGATAGCCCGGGGATTGGTTTGCTGGCTGAACAGAGGAAGATGAATCAGGAATAGGAACAAAAGAAGGAAGAGTGGTTTCATAACGTTGGTTTTATGGTGTTGAATAAAACAATACGTGGTATGACTGATCCTTTATCTGCGCATAAAAGCAGGAATCAGTTGTTATCACAGATCCGGCAATCTCTTTTAAATTTAAGAAAAATTTTCTTAAAAAGTTCCTAACAGTTAATAGCTAACACCGGACAATCAAAAGGGTTTATGAGGTTTATAAAACCCTACTAAGAGAGCTTATCAAATAAACCCACCGATAGTACCCTCGTACTTCGTACTTCTAACTTCGTACTTACTATTGTTTTTCCTCCACCGGCCTCACCACATCTTGTTCCATTGACGGCAATTCGGTTTTATAGGTTTGCTTTGAAGTTATCTTTCCATTGAGATCATATTCGGTAACTGTACGGTTGCCGTATTTCTCCACTTCTTTTTTCTTTATTTTTTTACCATCATAGTAACTGGTGGTAAGGGTCTCATTGTATCGTCCGGGGACATCTGTAAAAAGAACAATTCCCTTCGGGTCCCAGACGGTTGTTGGGTTTTTCAGGATCGATTTGCTCACCAGGATTTCTTTCCTGTAGGTACTGGTTTCAATCTGCTTCAATGTCCAGTTGAACTGCACCAGGCTGACCAGGTTACCGGAAGGATCCATTTTCTTCTCCAGGTAGTGTGGTATTATTTCGCTGACGAGGATACCATATTTATATTCATACCTGGCGTAAGCATCATAGGGCCCTTTCGTGTAGCGGATTTTCTGTAGCCGGCCCAATGTACTATATTCTTTTTCGATAGTTACTGATTTCAGTTGCGGCATCCATATTTTCTTTTTACTGTTATATAGTAATACGGAAACAGTGGAATCAAAAGACTCTGAAACGATCTTTCCCTTTATTATGAAATATTCACGTTTGACGAGACCGTCATCCCATATTTTTTCCATATAAAGGGCATTTTCGTAAAAGTCTTTAAACGAACCAGTCAGGAATCCGGAATCGCTTACCTCGAACAGGTGGTAACGGTTTTCGCCGCTTGTTTTATAATAACCGGCCGGTAAAAGGGTACTGTCTTTTGTACGTATCGCCCTTAATTTGCCGGGGATAGTAAGAGTGGGGGAGAAGAAAACGTCTGTTTCATTCAGTTCGGTGACGGGCTGTCCTGCTGCCTGAAACAGAAACAGGGAAATGTATAGAAATGATAAATAAAATTTCATGCGGGTAACAGTCAGGGTTTATTTGTCTTAATTCCGTTGGGTAACAATAGTGTAAATAATACAAGGATCAGCAGGAAATTAAATTCCACTCCATTCCGGCCACCACCCACCACAAACCATCCTTCTTTAAAATGGACCATCACAATACCAGCAATAAGAATCAGGATAGTAATAACAGAGGCCCATTTTACATACCTGTTCAACAACAGGCAGAAGGCGCAAACTACATGTGAAATTTTGATTATCCAGGCAATAGCGACTCCATACGGGAAAAAACCAGCCTCGTTCAGGTAGTATTTCCCGAAATCATTTATACCATTATTGAACATGCCGGGTACACTGTGCATGAACAGGATAACAGCAACGGCCAGCCGGAGTAAAAAGGAGTTATTTAATACAAGAGCAGACAAGTTTTAGATTTTTACAGGTAATACAGTAAAAATAGCTATTGAAAGTTAATATTTTTTCAATGTATCAGCGTAAAGATTAAAATCATGAAAGAGCGCATTCCAGGTCGTCAGGCTGAATTCATAATCCCAGGGTTCAATATATTTTTAGCCTTGAAGAATACCTAAACGGTTACTCCCACCTTCGCTACGATTCGGAGGTCAGGCAGGGTGACAATGGACTAAGCCTCTTTGCCCGGGAAAGGGGAATGGGCTCTTGTCATGCTGAGCGTGCCGAAGCATGAGCGTGCCGAAGCATGAGCGTGCCGAAGCATGAGCAAGAAAAAGTGCTTTGACTAAGTCGCCCTTCGGCAGGCTCAGGGTGACACGATCATTTCTCGCTGTGCTCCCTCCTTCGTTTCACTACGGCGGGCCCGCTTCGCAGCGGGGCGAGCAGGCGAAATGGAAGGCCCGGCCGGATTTGAAGGTAGGCTGGTTTTGGAGTGTAAATGAAATTAATACAGCTTTAATTTCATATCCGGAATCAGCGGGATGGTTTCAACCAGCTCCAGTGATTTTACCATCTCTTTTGTTCCGGTCTTATATTTTAAAAAATGGGGAGTTTGTATATGTGATTTATAGGCGGTCGTGTCAGCATATATTTCCAGGATAGTGATATGCGTGGGATTGCTTTTTTCTGACACTGCATATAAGCTCTGTACGCCGGGCTCGAGGCGGAGAGAGGATTCAATTTCTTCTTTTAGAAAAGCCTTATAACTTTCCAGTTGAATGGAATCAATGATCAGTCTGGCCAGCCGGACCATGGGTTTTTTTTCGGGTCCGGCGGCCTGGTGGCAGCTAATAAAAGTCAGTATAAAAAGAAGTATGGTTACAATCCGGAAGGTGGAATATATAATCTTCATTTTGGTTCAGTTTTATGCAATGCCTGTACTGTTCTAAGGTATCACTACTTTGGAGCGGCTGTTCCCTGACACATCACACCTCATCTTACAACTCCGCTTACCCTGCTAATTTAATTGCATTTATAAACATCTCTGCCAGTCCTGCGGGTTGACTGCGATTCATGGTCGGGTTTATTTTTAAGTAGAAGCCGTTCTCAACAGGAACCGGTAAATGGATATTGTTTTTGCTGAGTAAATCCTTAAAGCTCTTCAGGTTTTTTCCTTTTATATCCAGCCTGACAATATGGGTTCCATGCTCCAGTTCGGTAATGGTAAATCTTTCCTCTTTTCTGAGTATAGCGAAGAAAGACTGTGCATTTAACCAGGCTTTTTTATACTCTGTCATAAAACTATCTGCATAATACAGGGCGATTGCCGCAAAGGGCCATGCGGCCGGCAGTCCCCCGCCAAACATTCTTCTTTCGTGAAACAGGGAAGCGGTGAATTCTTTTGTTCCGGCCAGTATCGCCCCGGAAGGAGCATTAAAACATTTATACAGGGAGGTGTATACGGTGTCAAAGAGGGTTCCGTATACAGCCGGCTCTATATTAGTATGGGCTGATTGAACAAATAACCGGGCCCCGTCCAGGTGCATTTTTATTCCATTGCTTCTGGCATAGTCACTGACCGGTTTTATTTTCTCATAGGTAAAAATCCGGTCCTGCTTTCTCCTCACCGGTGTTTCAACAGATATGACCCCTATTCTTGTTTCCACCCTGCCCGTCTTTGTCTGGTTGGCAATATGGATCACATCGTTGATGGAAAAATCAACTGCATTATTTCCGGCGGGTACCAGGTTTAACCCGCTGAGCGTTTCAGCACAATCCCCGCTGTCATTATAAATATGACTTTGTTCCTGCACAATGACCCGGCGGTTATTATCCGCCAGCCTGCGGAGGGCAATATGATTCGCCAAAGTACCGGTAGGCATGAATACTGCAGATTCTTTACCTAAAAGCGTGGCAAATTTATTTTCCAGTTCCTCCACCACACCTCCATTGGAATAATTATCTGCTTTGATCTTTCCTTCATCCGCGAGTTTCATCAGCAGGCCGGCATATTCTTTTGGCGATAATTCGGTTCCATCATGTATAAAATCAACGGACTCATTATTCCCGTCCGGCTTTTTAGTATAGGGTATGCCCGCTTCAGCATTAAAGGAAGCCGCTGTGGCTGCCAGCAATCCACCCATTTCAATAAATCGCCTTCTTTGCATGGTTTTATTATTTAAATGGAAATTAGCTGAAATCTTACTGTTTCCCGATCATTGCTGCCAGTAAGTTCCGGAGTTTTTGTAATTCTTCCTCATTTTCAAAAATAGAATGGCCGGTCGGGAAGTTGGCGTAACTGATCCGGTTGGGGTCAATACCTGTATGCTCCAGAATATACCGGGCGGCATATAGCGGGGTGGCCAGGTCATAATAACCACCGGCTACCAGCAGCTTTAGCTGAGGGTTGGCTTGCATCGCGCTGATCAGTTGCGGGGTCACCGAACTGTAACCGACTTCTTCCGTCATGGTGGACCAGGTCCACAGACTGTTTACACCGAGATTGAGGGTTTTGTAAGTACCGGTATCGGCAAACTGAAGTGTTTGTGTAAAATACCGGCCCGCCATTCCGCGGGTGGATGGACGAAGGGTGAAGGATGGATCATCAAAGGGTGGTTTTACACCGGGGGTATGGAGCGGACCGATAGCCTGGCCATTGAGCTGGCCGATCCGTTTTCCTTCCCGGGCAAGCAGCATCAGTTCAAAATCCGTATTGCTGATCCGCAGATTTTTTTTCAGGATACTGTCCACAGGCAGGCCGGTTAACCGGGAAAGCTGTGAAGCAATCTTCGCTTTTTCTTTGCCTGAAAGATGGACACCTTTTGCCAGGGCTATGATATATTCATTCAGTCCGAAACGAATGGAGGCTTCATAGGCTTCAGCAGCAGATTTGAAAGATGATTTTTTGTGGTACCAGGCGGTAGCTGCCATACTGGGCAGAAAGAGTATATAGGGCATATCATTGGCCGGGACCGGGGTTACCATACTCATGTCAAATACACTGGAAAGAAAGATCACGCCGGATAATGGGAGATCCGCTGCCAGGCCCATGATCATGGCCGCGCGGATCGTGCCATAGCTTTCACCGCAGAGATAGACCGGGGCTGCCAGACGATGATGTTCTATTCTCCATTTATAAATCAGCTCAATAAATAATAACGCATCCCTTCTTACATCCCAGTACCCCTTTGCCGCGGTACTGTCAAACACCCGGGTAAAACCAGTACCCGGCGGATCAATGAAAACCAGGTCGGCCTGATCGAGCAGGCAATATGGATTATCCCGTAATACCATACTGTCTTTTTCGGGCTGTATCCGAACCGGGCCAAAAGCGTTCAGGTGCAGTGGGGAGGAAGAGGCACCGGGTCCGCCGTTGAATATAAAGACGACCGGGCGTTCAATCTTGTTATCGGTTTTTATATAGGATGTGGCCATGGCAGATACGGCCGGGACGCCGCCACCGTGCAATCTGAAAAAATATTCCTTCACTTCCGCTTTGTATTCGATGGTTTGTCCCTGGAACTGGCCCTTGTGTAAAGTGGTGGCTACCCGTTCCACCGGCTGACCGGTTACTTGTGCATCAGCCAGGCAGACTAACAATAATGCATAAACGAATACGACGGTTTTGATGATGCGGATGGGTTGGGGCATGTCAGTCAGTTTGTTCAGGAAAGGGCTTTTATCAGTTTTTGAATATCATCTATATCATTATATATGGAAGGGGAAATCCGTACCCGGTTTTGGTAAAGCTGGATATTGATACCGGCCGCTTCCAGCCGGGGTTTCAGTTTACCCGCGTCTTTATAGGAGAAGGCCACAATAGGCGAAGTGGAATCAACCGGGGTCAGGGGTTCAAATCCCAAGGAAGGCAATTTGTTTTGCAGCAGTTCCAGCATGGGCCTGCGGTAGTCCTGTATTTTAGCGACCCCCGTGGTATTCAGATAGTTCAATGAATGCCGCATCGCTGCTATGGCTTCATTGGCAAAAGTGCCGACTTCAAAATGACCGGCCGCATCGGTACGGCTTTGGGTTTCAAACATCACCGGGCCCGGTTCGTCGAAGGGGTAAACATGAGAAACCATTTTTTCTTCCTGCCGGTATCCGATCTGGCTGCGTTTGAGTAAATGCATCCTGTCTTTTCTGACATATAAAAAGCCCAGGCCAAAATCGCCCATCAGCCATTTATAGGTAGCAGAGGCGCAGAAATCCACCCCGCTTTCTTTTACATCAATAGGCACGGCTCCCGCGGACTGGATAATATCCGCATAGACCAGGGCATTTTTTGCATGGGCGATTTCGCAAAGTTTTTTCAGGTCGTGCTGGAATCCATTATAGGCCGATACCAGTGATACCGCAACGAGCCGGGTACCCGGTGTAATGGCCGCTTCCATATCTTCCAGGCTGATCCGGTTAGTGCGGGGCCGGACCACCTGTACATTCAGTCCCTGCTTGGCCAGCTCATTGTACAGAAATAAGGAACCACTGAAATGATAAGCATCCGTAACCACTTTAGCCGTGGTTCCGGGAAGAGAGAGCCCGTTCAAAATACAGTTTTCTCCTACCATGGTACTGGCCACCCAGGCAACTTCTTCCGGAGCAGCATTGATCAGCCTGGCAAAAAGAATTTTTGCTTCCCTCCTGTTTTCATCCATATCATAGCGGGGCTGTTGCCCGTTGACCAGCCGCTCATTGAGGTATGCAAGAATAGCGGCATGACTGCCCTTGCTCATCGGGTGGGTATAAGCCGCGTTGAGATAAGTGCCTTTGATATCAAAAAGCACTTTGGCCGGTAATTCACCGGGAATGTTGGGTATATAATTTTCCATGTCTTTCATGCTTGATAGTGCGGGAGCAAATGGAAGTCCGGCCAAAAGGGTCATCATTTTCCTTCTCGATTGTTTGTTTTCTTCATTCATAGATGCAAATTGAAAGGATGAATTTATAAGAACAGTGCCCGGAATAATTTTTCGTCCCTGATCTTCAGTTGCGGGATCTCTTTTTTATAGATGATACCGAATACAGGCAGCAGCAGATCATTCGCAAAAGGAATCGGGTTGCCCTTCATAATATAATTATCGAGTACGGATTCAAGCGTTGCTTTTGGAATGAAAGCAGCGGCTTCCCGGATAAAATCATCCACCGTGATTTCATAACCGGATAGCTTTGTCAACCGGAAAGCGGCCATGCTGCGCAGCAGGTCGCGCATGGTCTTTTGTCCGTTGGATAATATACGTACCTGGTTGTCCAGGTAAAAGGCAAAGAGGCATCCGCGACGGTAAGGCAGTTTATTATAATCACCCATTTTCCAGTAATTGGCGAATACACTGTCATTGGGTATATTTTTTATAGTGCTGCCGTAATGCAGTTTCATCACCTCATTCATCCGGTTTTCGAAATCAGCCGGACTAATCAGTCCGGCGCTGAGCAGGGTTTGAAAAGTGATATAATCATTAAAACCCTCCCCGAACCACTGGTTGCTGATATTCATTTCCAGTTTATGTCCCAGCCAGTGGTGACCGATCTCATGCGAGATCACATAGATACGGTCAGGCTGCACGATGGTGTCCGATTTATATTTACCGATAAAGCCATTGGCATAGGCCACACCGGAGGCACTATGCACCGGGTCAAGAAAGGGCTGCAGCACCAGGGAGAAGCAGGGATCGCTGTAATCATTCCAGAATTTCCGGATCGCTTCATTGAAACGGGTGAAATAATCACGGACGGCTATGCGGTTGAAGTTTTCTTTTCCCATACCGCGGAGCACGATATAGTTCTTTACTCCATGCAGTTCAAATTTATCAATACTCAGGTCCGATGCCCCGGTGAGCAGGCTGAACATGACTGAATCGGCCGGAAGAGTCAGCTTTTTCTTTCCGCCATTTTCCGGATCAAAGCCATAGAACAAAGGAAAACCCGGTCGCTGCTTCCATTGAATAGAAAGGCTGGCTTTTTTAGTCTCGTCCCGGTGTTTCGGATTCAGGAAAAGGTTTACGCCATGGCAATAGAAATAGTCATTGGAGATGATGGGCCGGAACAGTTCCTGCCGGATATCTTTTTTAGCCGTGATTGTATCCAGTATCTCGTAATGGATGGTGATAGGTTTATGGCCGGTATAATAAATGGTGAAGCGCCTGGCTTTAGTATCGGTCTTTACAGTGGCCGGTGAATTGATCTGCAGGTTGCTTAGGCATTTGAGAATATCGGGTTGTCCGCCAAACATCGGTTCGCCATAGGTGAAGCTGGTAGAATCGGGTTGAGCGGGTGTGAACCGGAGTGTGACGATTATTTTGTGGTTATCGTAGGAGAGCTGGTAATGGTATTGGGCAGCAGACAGGAGAGATGCCAGCAGCAATATGATTAATAAAGGGAGTCGGGTTGTCATATAGATGAGCCGGGTTTATAAGCAAGGTTAGCGAATTTTCGGCAGCCGGAATACAAGTACTATAAAGGGTCGGAGCGAAGCAGCGCTCCCTGTTCTAACCGAAGTTTTACCCCTTCCCCCTGAAGGAAGTTTCCTCGCTTCGCTCGGAATGACAGTTCGCGATGTGGGGGAGTGAAAGGGGAAGATTTCTCGCTTCACTCGAAATGGGAGGCACCCTTCACTCCTTTACGAGCTCTACATCATCTACCAGCCAAACGGCTCCTGCTTCCCCTTCTGCGAGGAAGCCGATCTCTACTTTCCCCTTCTTTACTTTAATATGGTTGAGGGTAATCTTTTTCCAGGAACTGTTTTCGCCCGTGATCGTATAGCGGAATATCTTGCCCTTGCTGCGGGCATACATCCTGAGGTTGGTGAATGAACCATTGTGGCGGATCATCGCGCTGAGGCGGTAATAGCCGTCTTGCAGTTTTACATAAGGGGTAGAGGAAATAGTCTGTGAGACCTTGCGGTTGAATTTTATCTTGTCGGTGATGGCCAGACTTTTTTCACCGATCACGGTTTTACGGTCGGCTTCGGTGTTGAAATAATTGAGGACCGGACTGGTGAGTGAATCCTGGCTGATGGCATTGCCGATGATAACGGTGCTGGTCCAGCCGGTGAGCTGGTCCTGTACCGGTTTTATATGCGTGGGCACGTAGCGGCGATCGGCTTCAAAGCTGGCATTGCGGACATAGTTGTTGCCGGGGGCTACGGACCATGAACCGGTATGGGCATTGAGGTTCCAGCGGTGCAGGGAGTTGAACACCGGTGTGCTGCCTTCGAAGGAGAGGGGGAACCATTGGTTATACCCCAGTCCGTTGCCTGCGAAATCGGCCCAGCGGTCGCCGCAGTATAGAATGGTTTCCTGACGCGTGCCTTTTACCGAAACGAAGAAACCTGTCTGCGTGATATGCGCATAGTCGTCTTCGCAGCCCTTCATCACCGCCATGCTTTTCGCCGGGGTGTATGGACCGCGGATACTGTCGGCCACGAGGTAATACGCGAGGGAAGCATCCCATCCATAGATATTGGAGGCGGCCATATAGTACTTGCCGTTGTACTTGAACATGCAATTGCCTTCCCGGCTTTCACCGCGGAAAATTTCTTTACAATCAAGAAGGTTGGCCTTACCCTCTTTCACGCCTATTTCGGATACATAGATCTTATTCCGTCCGCTGCCGTAGGAGTAGATGAGGTAGGATTTGCCATCATCATCCGTGAATACCGTCTGGTCACCTGTATTGGGGGTACCGATCATCTCCTTCATGCTGATCTGGTTGTGCCAGGTGAAATTACCGGCAGGTGTATCTGAAGTAGTAAACAGTACCTGGTTGCCGTGTTGTACGACCATCACATATTTTTTCAGTTCGGCCAGCCAGGCCACGCCCAGTCTTCCGAGCCAGCGTTTATAGCCCCCGTTCTTTTCCAGTTCGGCCATGGTCAGTACATTGTTCTCGAAGCTCCAGTTCACCAGGTCGTTGGAACTGTAGCAGGTCACCGCTTCAAAAGTGGAAGTGGGCAATGTCACCGCCGGGTTCAGCCGGTAGGTTTCCGCCTCGCGATAGCGCACGCCGTACCAGTAATATTTTTTCGTCCCGCTGGCCGGATCGGTGAATGGAAAGATCCCGCCACCCTGGCTGTAGATGGGTTGTCCGGCAGTGGTGAACCAGAAGGTGTCGTTTTGGATGAGGGTATTTTGAGCCGATAGGTTTTGAAAAGAGGATATAGCAAACAGGAGCAGAATACCAGAATGAATCAGCTTTTTCATAATTAAATGTGAGGTGAAATTAAACAACACATTCCATTAAACAGTTGCAAAGTACGAGGTACGAAGGGGATGCCGTAAAACGAAGAACATCAGTCAACGAAGAAATATGCCACGTTGATTTCGAGCGAAGCGAGAAATCTTGTATTTCCCCCCCCCCCACTCATTTCAACAGCTTGTCATTCCGAACGAAGTGAGGAAACCTCGCTCCGGGGCAAGGGATGATTTTCAAAGAAGAAAAGCAGTCATTACGAACGCTACTCCTTCGTTTCACTACGGAGCACATGGAGTGAGGGATCTTGTATTTGACGCACAGCGAGGGACCTTGTATTTTGAGTAGCTTAAGATCATCCCACACGTACAATTGTTACGCTCCTGTAAGAAGTTTCCTCACTTCGTTCGGAATGACAGGGCGTTAGGGGGGAGAGAAAAGGAAATACAAGGTTCCTCCTTCATCGGAATGACGGGCTTGTGGGGGAGAGAGAAAAGAATACAGGATCTCACGCTGCCTGCCCTCCGTAGTGAAACGAAGGAATGTCGCTCGAAATGCCAGTAACAGTACATTTTTCAGACAAACCACTTTAATAAGGGCTGTTGACTACTAACTCCCGGCTCCAAACTACCGACTAGTTTGGAGAGGCTGTTGTTTTATTTAAGCAATGCGATCTGACCGGTATGGTATTGCAGGTGTGAAGTCCGGGAGATGATAATGTTTAGTTTGTTACGATGCGGTTCTATGGCAAAATCTTCCGCAGAAACGGCAGTATGTTTTTCAAACCATTGTTCCGTTGTCAGTTGGTCAAACTTTTCCCGGAGTAACTCATTTTGCCTGGTCCAGTAGTCCCTAAGTTCAGCAATAGTTGGAAGTTCCGTGGCCACTTTATCGGCCAGTTTTATAAAGGGTTCGTTCAGCTGCGGGTAATGTTTTACACCCAGGTCCAGGAGGATCAGCATTTCATCGTGTACAGCGACCAGGTGTCCCAGTAAATAGATGCCCCTGTTTTTGCCGGGGGCCGTTTCTTTTTTCAGTTGCTCTTCCGTCAGTGTGTTCAGCAATTTGTCCAGGCTGTAAATGGAACCGTACCAGCGGTCAAGGGTCATTTTAATGGCTGTTTCAATGGGCGTCATTTTTTAAAAGTTTATTTTGTAAAGCTAATGTCTGAAAAATAATGATGCAAAGTGATAGTCACAGAGGTTGTCCAAAATTGCCAGCAGTTCTGTTGGGTGAGGGTTTTGTAGTACTTGGAGAAATGGTTGGAAGAAGGCATTAGTAAACTATTGGATGTAAATCTACTTAATTCGGTCATTCGTGAACGCTGTTTGCCAGGTTGAAATAACCGATCTGGCCGAGCTGCTGCACCAAGGTCAATGGGAAAAATAAAATTTATACAACCAATTTACATCCATAAGTATTGAGCACTTCAATCAGCTCATTCTTCTTTTCCAGAAAAAGCTCCACGATCCGGTTGTAATGATCCGGTTTGTCCTTCCTTATTCCGGTATCTTCTCCCCCAGTACTTCCCTTACGGCTTTGTCAAAATAGGTACAGGTCATTTTGTCCATGCAGACCTCCCATTTTTCAACACCGGTTTCTGCACACATATGGATGAATTGTAAGTAATCCGTCTTACCCTGCTGATGGGCCAGCAATTCCACTTTGAATTTCTCCATGTCAGGCGTGGCGGCGATGATCAGCGGTTCATATCTGCCGGGGGATTTTACAATATAATCACCGGCGCCGTGATAGTCGACATGACCGTCCGCTACATGGGCTTCATAGTGTGTTACCCCCAGTTCTTTGATCTCCCGGATATAAGCCGGGAAGTCAGCCCCTGATTTTACTTTGCTGTGTGCTGCTTTGATTTGTTCCAGTGTAAACATGGTCATGAAATTAAGAGTATTTTAATCACCAGGCAGGTGGCACAATCCGAAAACACTATTTTAAGTTCCGTTTAAACTGCTCAAGAAGAACTTCATACCTGATCTTTGCCGCCGTTGACGTAGAGTTTAGAATGACGCACTCAACTTCACGGTCATCAACGTATATTTTAAATGCCGCTTCCGCTTTGATGGACGGAATTTCGGATGAACGAATACCATTCTCCTGAATATACTTTAAAAACGACCGTGTGGTGCTATGTTCTGCCGAATAGCCCGGCAACAATATCCGGGTCAGTTCCGGATGGGCTTTAATGATGGACTGGATATCGTGGTATTGGGTGATCCTGATATCCGTATCCAGCGCACTGGTCCCCTTTCGTTCAATTTTGTAGCCGATGTTCTGTACCCCGGTTTCCAGTTTCTTCATGATCGCATAACGCTCCTCCACCGCTTTGGCAGGATCAAGTTTTGTCCACTCCAGCGGCATACTCGCTATATCGGCCAGAACCTTCCAGAACCGGTTGCGGCCATTGGGGTAGAAAAAGGGGTAGATGCGTTTAGAGGCATGGGGTGGGAAGCTGCCGAGGATGAGGGTGTGCATGGTGGGGAGGTCGCGGTACCAGGAGGGGTGGGTTTCTTTTTGCATGAATGTGTTCTTCTTCTTTTGAAGAACGTGAGAAGCGAACAACAGGTAATACAAATGTGGTTATAAGAATTCGTCTGCCAGAATCACTGTTGAACTATACACTCTTGTTAACGATTTGCTATTACATTCAACATAAAACGTCCGGCCAAACTTGCACAAAACCCAATGTTGTCTGCTTACTATCAGTTGCACTTATCTCTAATTTTCTCCAATGCACTCACTTTAGATAGCATATAATCGTCAACCCAAAGCCTACAGTCCCTGTCTCTTGATTGATTATAAAAGTCCTTAGTGCCGAAAGAATTAAAATTGCCAGTTATTCTATCACCTTGGTCTGGGTCGTTGCCACCCATCCATTCAGCAACAATATAACCAGAGCTGTTTTCTAGAATAAAATAGTCGCAAGATGAAGGTTTAAATACTACAGTTGCAATACCGCTTCCTGATGTAGAGTTATCGCTAAAAGTTTGAGGTGAAACATTTTGATAGTTGAGTTCGCTTCTGCTTTGATTATAGCTGTTGTCAATTTCAGTCAATTGAGAAGTCCTTCCTTCTAATTCCTCTTTCTCGTCCTCTAATTCAGAAACTTTTTTCTCTAATTTTTGAACTTTGTCTTCAAGTTCTGAAATTTCAGTACTCTGTCTACCCATTTTCTTTTTGTTTCCAAAGAAGAAAATAGAAAGAACAAGTAGAGCAGCAATCGTAATTAATGTGATTAGTTTAAATTTATTCATTTCTTATTCAGTCACTTTGTGGAGGGCGTTGTGTAAGATTGCAGGTATCACATTCAATGGTGCCCTGTAATAAATTTGTATTACCTTAAAAGATTGTAAGTAAGTTGAATATTGGTATAATAATCAAATTATCATTACAAAAATGCAATTTAACAACTTCCGAATTTACTTCCTATTCCCCGCCCCCACAATACCCTTTTCGGGTTATTCCCTACCGTGATATCTTTTTTGGAGGGAAGGTGATAAGTTGACAAGTTGAAAGGTTGACAAGGAAGGGTTCTTAGCTTTTGTCAACCCTTTTCAGTATAAGACAACAATAGAATAGGAGATTTTTCATGCAGGTTTTCTCCGGACCTGGTCTTGACCTTCTCCGAGACTTGTTCGAGGATAAGCGCATCATGCGCTTTATCCTCGAACAATGTCCAGACTTGAATAAGACCATGGGTAGGGAATTGCCGGAGTAAGGTGTTATAAACAATTGAATATCAATTTAAAAGGGGGCGCCAAAAAAAGGGTTTATTCCAGCCTGTGATTTTTCGCGCCCGGCGGGTTGATAAAGGGATATGAATGACAGACCACAAACAACAGCCTACTTATCCCTGAGCGATTTTATAAAGGGTGCCGTCTCCGGCTGAAATAGGGCTGCTCCGTTCCCCAGAAGATATAACTGAGATGGAGATAATCCCGGGCATAGATATCGGAAGCAGTAACAGGCTTGTTGGTTACGGGGTTGGTATATTTATAGTTTCCATCCTGCACAGCTAAGGAAGTGGGGACTTTCTGAAAGCCCTGCCGGATGTATTGATAGCTATTCCGCATTTGCCCTTTTTTTCAGGTAAATAAATCCGGGCCGTCCGTCCCTATATTGTTTTTCCAGGCGGCTTCATATATGGCTTTTAGCAGGGTGGTATCCTCAGTGGGCAGATACCCCCCGGGCATGAAATTGGCATAACAAATCACCTTTGTTTTGGGTAAGGAGGCTTTCAGGGCAATGATATTTTCGATGAACGCGTCCTTATGCCGGACAAAACTGAATACGGGCGGGTGCAGAATTCCGTTACCAAAAGTGACGGCCGTTTCTTCCGTATTCACCCCTTCCATCAATCCATTGAAGGCCTTGCCTAATGCGGGAAACAGTTTATGCATTCTATATGGAACGGCAGGGTCACAGCGCCGGCTGTATTATTGTTTTAATAATTCATAAACCGCGTTAAAGGTATTGCCATCTGAATTAGTTTTCGGATAAATACAATACATTTTCCAGCTTTTTAACAAAGGGGTCTTGACATATTTAAACCCATCTTTAATATATATTGTTTTTGCAAAAAAATTATCAGCCTTATTAAATACGACAGTAATGTCATTGGGGTTAATAATTTTTAAGGCGGATTCTTTTTCATAAAGAACATCGTTTTTACAATCTGACGCGTATATTTTTACCGGATAGTTACAAAAATTCCATATTACAGTCGTTCCTTGTTTAGTATATGTTAAACAGTCAGGTTTATAAGCAAATTCGCTGATTGGTTCATCATTCAAATCATAAAATGAATAAGTGGATAATGGCAGCTTTGGCTGTTCAATCAGATTAAATGAGTAATCTGCTTTTCGAATAAAATAATATAAAGCCGGGAATAAATTTTCGTCATATTGAATATAATAAGCTTTCTCTGGCTGAAGTTTATAGTTTTTATGGATTGTCTGTCCATTTACATTTTTGCTAAGTAATTTAAAATATAAAGACTTAAACTTACTTTGAATGGCTTTAGTTTCATAGGCATTATTGAATGTTAAAAAGTTACTAACCTGATTTTTAATATTTTCTCCGCATTGTCCTAAATAATAATAAACAGGATTAAGCAAGCTGTTTGTAATTACGAAATTTCTGATGGGCAGGGCAGTGAAAGGGTCACCTTCTGCACAATCATTACCAAGTACAGATTCCATTTCTTTTATCAGAAGAAAGTCTCCTAAATCATAAAGTGGTTTATAAATAGTTGAATTTTGAAGTTGACCCGGTTCCGCTGGATTATAATTAATAATTTCGTCAAAAACCTTTTCAAGAATATTTTTTCCTACGTCTTGTAATATGGGTTCCCAATTTTCTTTTTTGATTTTTCCGGCTTCAATTTTTTTAAAGGCTTCATTGCGATACGTTTCATTGAATTTTTTGTCACCCCCATCAAAATTTGTGGTTAATACACCGCGAATTAAACATTTTACTTTATCTCTTAACAGATATCCTTCATAATCATCCCAGGTGGTTTCCATTTCAATAATATATCGGTTGTTCTCCGCTTCAGCCTGTTTTGTTTCTGTTTGAATATTTTCTGCTTTTTTTGTACCAAATTTAGCGGCTAATTCTTTGCCATATTCCTGTGCATATTGCCTGACTCTTATTTCACTTTGTCCGTATAAAATCTGAACACTCAATAAAACAAGAAAGGGTATTATTTTTTTCATAAAATATACTTATTATTCATCTCCGCCAACTGAACCATTAATTTTGACAACTTTGCCAGCTTTGTTAATTGTTATGTATTTCCCATTTTTTTGTGTTACTGCAAGTCCATTTTCAAAAAAGCCCGAATCACTAAATTGAAAGCTTATCACTACTTTGCCCAGTTTATTTATAAAGCCCCATTTACCATTCTTCTTTACTGAAGCAAGACCTTCTTCAAATCTGACACCATCCTCATAAATTAATGGAATAACGATTCCCTCTTTATTAGAAAAACCAAACTTATAATCTTTTTCAACTAAAGCGAAGCCTTCTGATAGATATTCTAACCGAATATAATAACTACAAGGTAATATTTCTTTCCCATCAAGATTTATCAGACCGCTATAATCGTCATTAGATATTTTGTAAATTGCTAAACCTGAATTGTATTCAGATATGTAAGTGTACTTAAAATTAGTAAGGAGTTCACCTTTCATATTAATAATGGCACATTGAGTGAATTGCTTCCCATTTTGAAACGAAATTTTATACGCCAGTGCCCGTCCTTCTTTAAAACTTTCTGAATAATGATATTCTGAACTCTTTAAAACTGTTTCACCTTTACCATTTATATATTCACCAAGATCGCCTGATTTTTTCCAAACAAGTGCCAAACCTTCTGAAAAATCTTTTACAGATGAGTATTGAATTGGAATCGAAACATTCCCCTTTAAATCTATAAAGCCATATTGGGAATTAAATCCATCATCATCGCCTGTACCAACCTTTGCTAGTCCATCATTGAATACGCCTGCATATTTATAGAATACAGGCGATATCAAATTCAATTGTTCATCAATAAAATTATATTTCTTATTCTTTAATACTAAAGCTCTCAATTGACTAAATTCATAAATGATGTCAAAATCCAGGGACTTAATCTTCTTAAATGACTTATCAATAGCCCAGTACGTATTATCTAAATCAGATTTACCCCAACCTATATTTGATTCTATGGCCGGAAAACTAAAAAGAGAAAATTCTTTTTTTTGTGTATATGCATTTTGTGTTATTACTAGTAGGAGTAGTAAAATAATTCTATTCATAATTGTTTTATTTTAGGAGTGGATGCTTTACTTTTCCAGTTGTACTATACGGGTTCAGAAATGACCAATTCTCAGTAAATCTCGTTGGTGGGGATACCGACATCATGCAACTTGGGGACAGGGGCAATCCTGGAATCATGTTTTTATTTGCTGATTGAATTCTATTTTATCCGCCTGATTTTTTGGAGCACTAACAATGGTTATTGTTTTCATGCAAATTTAAAATTGGGTAGGTAACTCATTTAACTCACTAATCTCATCTTCATCTAATTCTTCAATTTCGCAATCTTCATCTATGCTTTTCTTTTGGCTTAATAGATAGTAAGTGATTTTGCATTTTAGAGCGGATAGTATCCGGTTTGGGTATTCAAAATTAAATTCTAATTGAGTATGTTAGGAAGGGAA
>CAZYTV010000011.1:0-34540 GCA_964650455.1 uncultured Chitinophaga sp.
AAGTATAATATACCCCCTTTTTTATCTGATCTTCTTTCAGTACCGGGTGATTGAATCGTTGTTTATAAAATTCGTCCACTTCAGCGGGCCTTAATATCTTTCTGTTTGCCAGGGTATTGACTAAGTCCATCTGAAACAGCTTACGGGCTACAGCATCAAAAGGAAGAAAAAACCATTCCCGTATACGATTAGGAGTGAAGCCGACGGTGTTCAGAAACCGCTCATCCAGTTTAAAAAGGGCCTGGAGACTACTATCAGTCCGGATATAAACATCCAGTCCAGCCTTACAAAACCCGCCCCAATCGCTTTCTGACAACCAGGCTTTTGTCACCACCTTTTTAGAAGTCAGTTCTGCCTGCAGCCCTTCCTGCAACCAGTAAGAACGGATAACAATATGCAGGCTGAACGGGGATGTTGGATCCAGGTTTTTCCTGAAATACTGGTTTAACAGGGGCGTCCATTTTTCCACTGGCCGTATTTGGCAATAACGGGCAGCATTACAGGAATGATCCAGGTAGCCGATCTTGGTACTATCATACCGGTAATCGGCAACAGTAATCTCCCGGATGGGTAATCGTGGCTTACTGTCGTAGAATGAGTTATTCCATAAAGCCAGCTCAACGGTTCCCGCCCCGGTGATGAACCTGGTTTTGTCATCCGCCTGCGCTTTTGCGGGTTGAAGGATAAAAAAAAGGGAAACCAGGGCTATGAAACAATAAAGCTTGCGCATAGGAAAAGTAGCAGGTCGTTGCAAGGTGATAATTCAGGGTTAAATTGTCCTCACTAAACTACTGTTTTTTCCACATCCCTGTTCGTTCATTTTACCGGCATGGAAATTTCTATTACCTTTACATGACCTTCAGGATTTTTTCCACAGAACTACTTCCGACGGTCAGCTGGGTGGGGCGGATTTTCAGTCTTTTTTTATGGTAAATAATCAGCAATTCCGGGTTCCCCGGATTCGTTATTTTTTTGTTCCCCCTGTTTTGTAAAATGAATAAACTGACCAATTATGTCAAAATACATCTTTGTTACGGGGGGCGTTACTTCATCTTTAGGGAAAGGAATTATTGCGGCATCGCTTGCCAAATTGTTACAGGCAAGAGGCCTTCGGGTAACCATCCAGAAATTTGATCCGTACATCAATGTCGATCCCGGCACCCTGAATCCCTATGAACACGGTGAATGTTTTGTAACAGAAGATGGGGCCGAAACGGATCTTGATCTTGGGCACTATGAACGTTTCCTCAATATTTTTACATCCCAGGCAAATAATGTAACGACAGGCCGGATCTACCAGACCGTCATCAATAAAGAGAGGGAAGGAGCTTATCTCGGTAAAACCGTACAGGTAGTACCACATATCACGGACGAGATAAAAAGAAGAATGCAGCTGCTCGGTCAGAGCGGTGAATATGATATTGTCATTACAGAAATAGGTGGAACCGTGGGTGATATCGAGAGCTTACCATTTGTGGAAGCTGTCCGGCAATTACAATGGGAACTGCCCGACGAAGACTCGGTGGTTGTACACCTGACCCTGATTCCCTATCTCAAAGCTGCCAAGGAACTGAAGACTAAACCCACCCAGCACAGCGTACGTATGCTGAGCCAGGAAGGCGTACACCCGGATATTATTGTTTGTCGGACTGAAAGGACCCTGGGGCCTGAGATCCGTCGCAAGATTGCGCTATTTTGTAATGTGAAACTGGAAGCCGTTATCGAATCCATCGATGCAGCCACTATTTACGAAGTGCCCCTCCTGATGATGCGGGAAGGACTGGATAAGATCGTGCTGAAGAAAATGAATATTACTGATTACCAGGAGCCGGAGCTGACAAAATGGAAAGAATTTCTCGATAAACTGAAATACCCCAAGGGCAAAGTGACCATTGGCCTTATTGGTAAATATCTGGAACTGCAGGATGCCTATAAGTCCATCCTGGAGTCCTTCATCCATGCAGGAGCGATCAACGAATGCCAGGTGCAGATCGTGAATGTGCATAGTGAATTTATCACAGATGATAATGTAGTAGAAAAACTCACCGGCCTGGATGGACTGCTGGTTGCACCGGGCTTCGGACACCGGGGGGTGGAAGGGAAAATTGTAGCGGTAAAATATGCCCGTGAAAACGGACTGCCCTTCTTCGGGATCTGCCTGGGAATGCAGATGGCCGCTATTGAATTTGCCAGAAATGTACTTGGCCTCAAAGACGCCCATTCCACTGAAATGGATCCTGATACCAAAGAGCCCGTAATTGACCTGATGGAGGAGCAAAAAAAAGTCACCGCGAAAGGCGGTACCATGCGGCTGGGTTCCTATCCCTGCGAGATCAAGGAAGGGTCCCTGGCTTCCCGGATTTACAAAAGCACGTCGATCAGCGAAAGACACCGGCATCGCTGGGAGTTTAATAACAGCTATCTCGAACAATTCGAAAATGCCGGTATGAAAGCCAGCGGCAAAAACCCCGGTACCGGCCTGGTGGAAATCATTGAACTGGCCAACCACCCTTTCTTTATCGGGGTACAATATCACCCGGAACTGAAAAGCACCGTGGAGAACCCCCAGCCCATTTTTGTCCATTTTATAAAGGCCGCAAAGGAATACGCTGAAAAGAAAGTTGAATCGAAGAATCCTTTGTTGCAAAGTGAAATGATTTAAGCAGTTGGCAGTCTCCAGTCGGCAGTCGCCAGCCTGCCGCCTGTTGTCTGCCTACTGCTGGCTGCTGTCTGCCTACTGCTGACTGCCGAGTGTATATTGCCTACTGCCGACTGATTACCCTATCTTTGCGACCTTAAATTTTCCCCCAGAATGAATTTCGACCGTAACACCGTTATCGGCTTCGTAGTACTGGCGCTTTTGTTTTTTGGTTACTTCTATTATAATAACCAGGAACAGGCCAAATACAAGAAAGAGAATGCCAGGAAAGAGTTTGTAAAGGATTCAATTGCCAAAGCCAATAAGCCCCCGGTAGATACACTGGCACAGAAAACGGACAGTGCCCGTGCAGATACACAACGGGTGATTGCGGGTTCTGGCACATTCAGAGATGCCGTAAAAGGGACAGAGCAACTGGTGCATTCAGGCAATGAACTGATCAACATCACCTTCAGCAGCAAAGGAGCATTAGTCAAAAAAGTGGAATTAAAGAATTTTAAGGGCCTGGACAGTAACCTGCTCCGGCTCGCTTCTTCCGATTTTGATAAAATCAGTTACCCGGTAGTCACTGGTCAGAACCAAACCCTGCAGAGTGCGGATTTTTATTTCAATAAAATCGATTCTGTAAAAAATGCAGATGGTTCCCGGACTTATGCGTTTACACTTTCTTCCGCTGATAGTACGAGCACGGCTACTATTGTACATAAATACACGGTGAAGCCCAATGACTATATGATCGATTTTGATATCGAAATGACCGGCGCCGACCGTTTGCTGACACAGGGTAATCTGAATCTTTCCTGGCAATATGCCGCCGCCCAGCAGGAAACCGATATTGATTTTGAAAAACAAAACACTCAGGTGGGTTTTGTAGAAAATGAGGAATTTGATTATTACACCATTGGTAACCGTAGCAGCGTTGATTTTAATAAATCAGTGAGCTGGGTAGGGGTGCGTCAACGCTTCTTCTTTACCATCTTCCAGGCAAAGAAAAATTTCAGTTCCGGAAAACTCGAATGGACCCTGCCTTCTGACAGCACACATACCCTCGTGCAATCCACTGCGAACATGAAAGTACAGTTGCCGGTAACTAACAAAGCCGCCGCCGGATTCAGTCTGTATTATGGTCCTTCTGATTACCATATTCTGAAAAAATATGACCAGAAATTTGAAAAACTGGTCAATCTCGGACAGGGAATGTATGCTTTTGTACGCCCCCTGAACCGCTTTGTCATCCTGCCAATCTTTGATTTTTTCAAAAATATGAGTGCCGGCAGTATGGGGCTGGCCATTGCCTTACTGACCCTGTTTATCCGTTTATTGATTTCCCCGCTGACCTATTCCAGCTACCTGAGTGGTGCTAAGATGAAAGCCCTTCGTCCGGAGATTGCCCGGTTGAAAGAAAAATTCGGTGCCGACCAGCAGGCCATGAGCATGGAACAAATGAAACTTTTCCGGGAAGCCGGGGTGAACCCGTTGGGTGGCTGTATACCGGCCCTGCTGCAGATCCCGATCTTCTTTGCGCTCTTCAGCTTTTTTAATTCTGAAGTGAGCCTGAGGGGGGCTGAGTTCCTCTGGGCCAATGACCTGGCTGCTTACGATGATCCGATCAAATTCGGAATGAATATCCCATTGCTCGGCAGTCACCTGAGCTTATTTAACGTAACGGCGGCGGCGACCAGCTTCCTGATTTCCTGGTACAGTATGAGTATGACTCCGGACCAGAGCAATCCGATGATGAAGTACCTGCCGTACATTTTCCCGGTATTTCTGTTATTCTTCTTTAATAAACTGCCTTCGGCACTTACCTGGTATTATACCGTTTCGAATGTCGTAACCCTGATCCTGCAGTTTATCATCCAGAATTATATCATTGACCATGATAAGATCCTGGTAAAAATCGAGCAAAACCGGAAAAAGCCTAAAACCAAGTCCAAATGGCAGGAACGGATGGAGCAAATGCAGGAACAACAAAAAAAGCTAAAAGACACTCAGAACAGGAATAAGCGCTGAGGCTGTTAAAGTAACCCTAAGAAAGACCGGGAACTGTTGCAAAACACCCGGTTTTTTTATTTAAGCAACTTATTGGTTAAATTGGCACGTCTTTTAGATATACATACACAGGTTACTACCATGAAAAAGATAAATACAATAAGCGCCTTAGTTGGATTACTGATGATCAGTACTGGTCTGATGGCCCAGCGCCGGCTTACCGAAGCCACGATTTCGTATGATATTGTGATCAATACCACGAATAAAACCCCGCAGGCGGCCGACCTGCTTGATGGGGCGACCAGTGTGGTTTACCTGAAAAGTAACTCCAGCCGCTCGGATATGATCAGTTCCCTGGGCACCCAGGCTACGATCGTTGATGGCAAAACCGGGAATGTCACGGTATTAAAAGAATATGGGGAGCAGAAATACATGATTACCATGACCCGTGAAAACTGGAAGGAATCAAATAAGAAATATGAAGGTATAAGCTTCTCTTATATGGAGGAATACAAAACAATTTTTGGGTATAATTGCCAGAAAGCGGTGGGAACACTGACCGATGGCAGCACATTTAATGTGTATTTTACCAGGGACCTGGTGCCGGTGAACAAGGATTTTCAGTATTTGAATAAAAACCTGCCCGGCCTGGCCATGCAGTACGAAGCCACCCTTGGGAACATGCTGGTTACCTATACGGTATCCGGGATCAATTTTAATCCCGTACAGCAGTCAAAATTTGACCTGCCCAAGTCGGGTTTCAGGGTGATGACCTATGAAGAAAGTAAAGGGGGAAAACAAAATTAGTTGCGCTGAAACTGACGGTTACCCAGATCCAGTTTCACCTTATTGAGTACCACATTCTTTTTCAGGGGAACAATGAAAGTGGTCCGGCCTTTTTGTACCGTAACAACGGTATTCAGGCGGATGGTTCTTTTATCGGTTTCTGCATTGATGACATAATTGCCGCGGTAGTTGTATCCGGACTTTAATGAGAAAGAACCCGGCTTGGATGTAGTGCGGCCGGAAAGAATTTTAGTTTTGGGCTTTTCGGATTTTTTATTTCCGTCACCCAACGTTGCAAATGCGCCTATACCGGTACAGGCAAAAAGCAGGATAATTACCAGCTTTTTAGCTCCGTTTCTCCATGTAGTATTGGCCCGGTTGTGGTTCATTGATTACAAATGTAGTGACAAAAAAGAAATATAAAAAAACCGTTCATCCAGAACTTTAGTACTCTATTAACGGTTCAGGCTGTAAATTGTTACACAAGGGTCGGTAAAAAAAATACCTATTTTGCACATCTGGGGAAAACTCTGCGGGTATTTACTTGACTTTTTTTACTTAACTTGTTGATAACAACAGTTTTCAGGGGGCAAAGGGATTTTGCTGTCTGAACCAGGCCCAAAACAGATTCAGCACTTTAAAAGCCCTGAATTCATGCAAGAGAATCCATACCGGGAAGACAGCGAACTGCTGCAGGAACTGCTCAAACAATTTGAAAACTTAAAGAATGGCCGCCCACACTCCTTTATTGAGGAAGATTCCTTTGAAAAGATAATAGATCACTACCACGGGAATGAGGACCTGAAAATGGCTATGAGCGCCGCTGAATATGCCTGTGGACAATATCCATATTCCGCCATGCTCCGGATAAAAAAAGCGGATATTCTCCTGGCCAGGCGCAAATATGAGTCGGCACTGGACGTACTGGAACAGGCCGCACTGCTTGACAGCGGTGATATCAATCTTTATATTTTAAAAACCGAGGTTTACCTGGCACTCGATCAGCAGGAGAAAGCGGTTACACTCCTGGAAGAAGCGATTGCTTTATTCGAAGGGGAGGAGCGCATGGAACTCCTGTTTGAACTCGCCGATGTGTATGATGACTACGAGGATTTTGATAAAGTATTTGATTGCCTGAAACTGATCCTGGAAGATGATCCGAATAATGAGGAGGCGCTGTATAAAATTTGTTTCTGGACTGATTTTACCGGTCGTAATGAAGAGGGCATCCGGTTGCACCAGCAGATTATCGATGAGTACCCGTACAATGAACTAGCCTGGTTCAACCTGGCCGCGGCTTACCAGGGATTAAAATTGTATGAAAAAGCCATTGACGCGTACAAGTATGCCATTACCATAGAAGAAAAATTTGATTATGCCTACCGGAATATGGGGGATGCCTATATCCGTTTACGGAAATACAAGGAAGCGATTGAAGCACTTGAAAAAGTAAATGAACTGGCCAAACCGGAAGATGTGATTTTTGAGGCCATCGGGTATTGTTATGAAAAATTAAAGAATCCGGCCCAGGCCCGCTTTCATTACCGCAAAGCTTCCCACCTGCGGCAAGATGACAGTAAACTATTTTATAAAATCGCTTCTACCTATTTCAATGAAGGACAATGGTCGGCTTGTATCCGCCAGCTGGAAACAGCCATGAAAATACACCGCAATCAGCCAGAATATAATTTACTGGCCGGTGAATGTAAATTACAACTTGGACTGTTCCGGGAAGCTGTACAGTATTTTTCAAATGTTGTCCGGTTGAGGCCCCGGAATGCCAATGGCTGGGAAGCGCTGATCCGGAGTTTATATAAAGGCGGATTTTTTGATGAAGGACTGGTACAGGCAGAAGCTGCATTGAAAATAACTGGAAATAAACCCCTGTTCCTGTATTATAAAGCGGCGCTGTTATTTGCAGCTGGTAAATCAAAAGAAGCCCTGCTCTGGCTGGAAACCGCCTTACAGGAAGCTCCTAAACTTTTAAAGAGAATGGTGGAACTCAATCCGGCGTTGTTGCAAAACCAGTCACTGGTTGACTTGCTGGCAAAATACAAACGAAATAAATCAATTTGAACTGCGATCTGTATAAATCATACGGAACCACGGGAATCTTCCTTATTTTTGCCGCGTTTTAACAGGTATATCATTAATTATCAGCAGTATGAATTTCAACTTAACACAAATACCGGACAGGAAACAAAGACCCAGGCAATCCGGTTTGACGATGGTCATGGATAAGGGACTAAGCGTGGAAGAAGCAAAGAATTTCATGAGTGTGTCTTACCCCCATGTGGATATCGTGAAACTGGGTTTTGGCACATCCTTCGTTACACCCAACCTGCGGGAAAAACTGGAAGTTTACCGTTCTTATGATGTTCCGGTTTATTTTGGCGGAACCCTGTTTGAAGCTTTTCTTATCCGCAACCAGTTTGAAGACTATATCAGTGTTTGTAAGGATTTTGGCATCAGTTATATGGAAGTCAGTGATGGTTCGATTACCATTCCACATGCCGAGAAATGCGGCTATATTGAAAAACTCACCAAATACGGTACTGTGCTCAGCGAAGTGGGCAGCAAGGATGCGGCACATATCATCCCTCCTTACAAATGGATTGAATTAATGCGGGCAGAACTGGAAGCCGGATCCACATATGTGATTGCAGAAGCCCGCGAAGCTGGTAATGTCGGTATTTATCGCGGCAGTGGGGAAGTAAGGGAGGGCCTGGTACAGGAAATTCTGACCCAGATTCCCGGTGAACAGATTATCTGGGAAGCGCCGCAAAAAGCGCAACAGCTCTACTTTATTGAGTTACTGGGCTGCAATGCCAACCTGGGTAATATTGCACCATCTGAAGTGATTCCCCTGGAAGCCATGCGTATCGGTCTGCGTGGTGATACCTTCGAATTATACCTGGATAAAAAAGTTCCTGTCTGATGCGCCTCTTTGGGCTGATCGGTTACCCGCTGGGTCATTCTTTTTCCAAAAAGTATTTTACCCGGAAATTTAAGAATGAGAACCTGGCGGATTGCCGTTATGAATTATTTCCGCTTTCCTCCATCAGTGAATTACCCGGGTTGCTGGAAGCCTATCCCGCCATGGAAGGCTTTAATATAACCATTCCCTATAAGAAGGATGTATTGTCGTTTTTAAACGGTTCGTCAATTCCTGCCGGGTTGAATGCCTGTAATTGTATAAAAATTAAGAATGGTCAACTGACCGGTTTTAATACCGATGTAACCGGTTTTGAAAAAAGCCTGCTGCCCTTGCTGCATAAAGGTCATCAGCGGTCACTGGTGCTGGGGAATGGCGGTGCGGCAGAATCCATCATGTTTGTATTGAAAAAACTGGGCATACCCTTTGAAGTCGTCAGCCGGCAATTGCATGGGACATCCACGATTACCTATGCTGACCTGACCGCTGAATGGGTGCGTACCCATCAACTGATCATCAATACCACTCCATTGGGTACTTACCCGGATATCAACCGTTGTCCGGATATACCGTATGAAGGAATAACAGATCAGCATTTGCTCTATGACCTGGTCTATAATCCCCCGCTTACCCTTTTCCTGCAAAATGGAAAGGCCCGGGGCGCACAAATTAAAAACGGGGAAGAAATGCTGGTGATCCAGGCAGAGGAAAGCTGGATGATCTGGAACCAGGATTAAGATGAAGCTGCCTGTATTTTATTCAGGGCTTCGCCCGGGACGGGAATAATTTTCTTTTTCGTATAGTCATAACAAATCATACCGGTTTTTGCCAGCGCAACCAGGAGGGGGCCTGCCGGGCCGGTTTTCTCCAGTTTATAAAACAGATCGAATCCAATCTTTGAAAAATCACCGGCTGTCACTGAAGCGATTACCTGGTCTCCGTAAAACAATTCTTTTTTAAACTCAATGCCCACGTCAGCCATGATCAGTCCGGCGCCGGCCACATTCATTTCCGTATAACCGAAACTCGCCAGGTACTGCATACGGGCTTCATGTATCAGGGAAAGGATCGTATCGTTTCCGGTATGCCCGCCATAATTGATATCGGTAATACGGACTGGAATCAGGCAGGAAAATGAAAACTTTTCCGGTATTGCTAACTTGATCCTTCCCATGAATATTATTTTTGATTACCTGGCGTATAAAATTAATAAGGCTGGTTTTCCTCTGCAGAATTGATCAGTAGTAAGAGATCCATAAAACTATCGGCTGAATGACCCAGTGAAGAGGCAACAATTTTTTCCCTCCATTTTTTCAACTGATCGGTACAGGCAGGATCATCCGCTTCCCCGGAAATACAACATACCATACCACTGAGTTTTTTTGAAACACGGATGATATTTCCTTCCGGCGTCATCAGGGTGATATAACGGTCAGCCTGATTGGGCTCAGGCTGATGTTGATTCGTGGAATTCACCAGCTGCGTTCCGGAACCCGCAGGGTAGGCATTGAAATAAAAACCGGATACTTCACGGGCAATTTTTTTTGCCGGGTATTCCAGCCGGGCATATGTCTTTTTACTGGCTTCAAGGGCGGCATCATTACGGGCTTCATCATTTTCAACCGGGGCTGCTGCTACCAGTTCTTCCAGAACTTCTTTACTCAAATCCTGATTGGCCGGGCTGCTGGACGGTATACTGTCCTGGTGCCTTGCTGTTTCCTCGGTATTCAGGCCGGGTTGTGACAGGCGCAGTATGCCAAGTCCAATGGCAACAAGGATAGCAGCCGCGGCAGCGTAACGCCACCAGGGACTGATCTTTCTGGTGCCGGATTGCTGATCAGCCGCATCCAGTCCGGAGGTGATTTTTTTCCAGGCAGAAGCGGGCGGAACTTGTTCATATGTTTCAAGCTTATGAATAATACTGTCTTCTTCCAGTCGGGATAAAATGCTATTCCAGTTTTGCGGGGATGGAACGACTTCGGCTATACTGAGTTTTTGTCCGACAGTTTTCAGCGGATCGAGCTCATTTAATTCCGTAAGGATTTTATCCCATACGGCCGGGGGCGGGGTTACTTCGTGATTTATTAAAGTATGGCGGATCGGTTCACTCATGATTTCTTGCTTATGCCTCGTTGCCTGTCAATATAGGTTCTGACCATGTCCTGCAGGATGACTTTGGCCCGGGATAACTGGGATTTGCTGGTGCCTTCACTGATCCCTAATTGGTCGGCGATCTCTTTGTGGGTATATCCTTCCACCACATACATGTTAAAGACAGTCCGGTAGCCGGGGCTAAGTTCCTGCACCAGCGCCATGATGTCTTTGGCACCAAGTTCATCCAGCACAGAAGTATATTTCCCCTCGATTGTATTTTCTTCTTTTTCTGTTACGGGCAGCAGGTATTTCTTTCTGCGGAAATGCTCAATGGCCGTATTGACAAAAATCCTGCGAATCCAGCCCTCAAAAGAGCCCTCATTCCGGAAACTATCCAGTTTTTTAAAAACTTTTATAAAACCTTCCTGTAAGATGTCCTCCGCTTCTTCGGCATTGCCGGCATAACGCAGGCAGACAGCATACATCCGGGGGGAGAACCGGCGGTACAATTCCTCCTGCATACGCCGGTCACTTTCCATGCATCCTCTTATAAGGTCGCTGTCACTGATATTTTGGTTGCGTTCGGGTGTCAAAATTTGGTGGTTTTATGATAGGCTATTCAAAAATGCTACCAGTTTTTCTGTGGCTTTTTTCCGGTGACTATATTGATTCTTTCCTGTTATGTCCATTTGTGCAAAACTCAGGTCCGATCCATCGGGAATAAATACGGGATCATAACCAAACCCGCTATTCCCCCTTCTTTCTTCAATAATACGGCCTTCACAAATCCCTTCAAACAAGGTTTCACGACCGTTTATTAACAGGGATATAACGGTCCGGAAACGGGCCTTTCGATTAGTTTCCCCCTGCAGTTTTTCCAGAAGTTTATCAATATTGGCGTCAAATGACCTGTCTTGGCCGGCATAGCGGGCACTTTTAACACCCGGTTCGCCACCAAGCGCATCCACTTCCAGTCCGGTATCCTCACTGAAACAAGCAGTTCCGGTCATTTTAAAGATGGTGGCGGATTTGGTACTGGCATTCTCTTCCAGGGTATCGTAAGGTTCCGGTATGTCGATATCAATACCCGCTTCCCGCAAAGTGACCAGTTCCACCGGTCCTTTCAGTACCGAACGGATTTCATCTGCTTTATGCTGGTTATTGGTGGCAAAAATCAGTTTCAAAACGGAAATTTAAATAATGAAGAGTTTTTTGAGATTATTCCAAAGCTGTGTTTTCAGCGTCCGGTCATTTTCCATTTTTCCCAGTTCCGGGCACCAGTGATAAATGGTTCCATTGAATGCCTGTAGCTGAAATTCCGGGAAACTCATCGGCAGGCTTATAACTGAAGGTTCCAGGCCAAAAAGCAGCATTTTGGTGCTGTTGAAAATGGATAAAAAATCTTTATAGCCTGTCCCCTGGCAACTGTGCAGATTGACAATGGCCACATCCGCAATACTCAGCTTACAGGCAGCCAGGATGCCGGTGAGGAATGTCAATGCTTCATCCGGTAAAAAAACAACATCCGGATACTGGACCAGAACGAGAACTTTTCGTTCATTGTTACCAAGCGATTTTATGGAAAGGTCTGAGGGGGGGGCTGCAGAAACGGTCAATTCAGTACTGGCAGCCGGAATGGACGTAAGAGGTACCCTGGACATACTCCCGGATTCCACAAGGTGGTTTTTGTACAAACCGGCCAGAGCGGCCGGGTTTAGTTGAATATGATTAATATCCATGATTACATGATAAAAGTACTAATAGCTGTTCGCTTTTTTTTCGTTTCTTTGAGGTCCAAAAATAACCTTTTATGACGGCAGCAATGGATATTTCAGTAACCCGGGTGGAACGTAGCAAATTACAGGACCTGGATATGGAAAATCTGCCTTTTGGAAAGTTTTTTACTGACCACATGCTGGAGGCAGATTTTGAAAATGGTGAATGGCGGAATGTGGAAATCAAACCCTATCAGCCCCTTTTACTCAGCCCCTCTGTGGCGGCCCTGCATTACGGACAGGCCATTTTTGAGGGAATCAAAGCATATAAGGATCGCGATGGCCATCCGTTTATTTTCCGTCCGCATGATAATCATAAACGATTTAATATTTCTGCCAACAGGATGCAGATGCCGTCTGTTCCTGAGGAATTGTTTATCGATGGAATGCGCCAGCTGATTTCACTGGATCAGGCCTGGATCCCGATGAAAAATGATTTTTCCCTCTATATCCGTCCATTCATGTTTTCATCAGACGAACTGATCGGCGTACGTCCTTCCGATACTTATAAATTCATGATCATCCTGAGTCCTTCGGGCCCATACTACGCGGCACCCATGCGTATTTTTGTGGAGGAAAAATATGTAAGAGCCGCACCGGGTGGAGTAGGGTACGCAAAAGCAGCCGGCAATTATGGAGCTGCCATGTATGCCACCGCAGAAGCTAAGAAAAAAGGGTATGACCAGGTATTATGGATGGATGCCATTGAGCATAAATACGTACAGGAATGTGGTACGATGAATGTTTTCTTTATTATCGGCAATACAGCAATTACACCAGGACTGGAACAGGGAACGATCCTGGGTGGGGTAACCCGTAACAGCGTGATCACCCTGCTGAATGAAATGGGTGTTACCGTTGAAGAACGGGATCTCAGTATTGATGAAATTGTTGCTGCCTATAAAGCCGGTGAACATATCGAAGTATTTGGTACTGGTACTGCCGCCACAATTTCCCCGATTAAAGAACTGGGTTATAAAGACATGACCATGACATTTGACCTGGAGAAATGGAAGATAGCGCCTGCTGTTAAAAAGACCATTACGGATATCCGGGAAGGCCGCCTGGCGGATACCCATGGCTGGATGTATAAAATTTAGCAGAATTCCTTATTTTTAAAGGGCTGTTTTAAACCTCTGTCATCCCGGATACACCGGAAAGTGACGGGGTTTAAAACAGTCCTTTTTGTTGATTCACCTTTCCTCCCGAAATTCCCCGGTTGCCTGTTATCTGACCAACTAAAACCAACAACACTGCATGCAAGCACGAGTGTATTTCATGGCCGCTATCTGGCTGCTTATTTCCTGGCCGCGTTTGTCCGCACAGTATGCTCCCGTTCCGCTTACCGGGTTTACACAGGATGCTGTGGCCGAAGCCGGCCCCAACTCAATCTCCACAACCAGTATGGCAGTTGATGGAGCATCATCCAACAAGGTGATGTATACAGCAGCATTCCGTGCGTTAGCCGGAATTGGCGGGGGCGGATTGCCGGATAACGGGCTGTTTACAAATGGGGCTGATAATTATCAACTGGCTCCTTATACCGGAAATAATGCGCTGTATGTAAAAAGAAACGAAACCTTTTCACTTGACCTGGCGGTACCTGCAGCTTATTCCGGACTTAGGTTAGTGGCATTAAGTACAGAAGGAACCAGCCTGCTGAACATTACGCTTACATTTTCAGACAACAGCATAGCTACATTTGCAAACCTGACATTATCCGACTGGTTCAACGGAACCACTAACCTGGTAGCACAGGGTTTTGGACGCTGTGACCGTTCGGCAGGGCCGGTTTATAATGCTGATGGCTATTCCACCAACCCGCGCCTGTATTATCTGCAACTCAACCTGGCCTGTGCTGATATTGCAAAACCTGTCCGAAGCATTACCATAGCCAATGTGACAACAGCAGGCAGCAATGCTCCTTTTCCCAATACCGTGGTAATGGGTTTGTCCGGTATTACTTACAGCAGGACGGTCAATCCGGTGATCACCCCTTCTGACTGTAACGGTCCCAACGGCAGTATTGGCCTTACGGTAACAGGAAGTTCATCGCCTTATTCATTCACCTGGAATACAATACCAGTACAAACAGGAGCCACGGCCACCAGCCTGGCTCCCGGTAATTACAGTTGTACGATCACAGATGCAAGCGGATGTACCAGTGTTTACAATGGCGTGGTTCCGCTCACGAATAATGCGGTCATCACCGCCTCGGCAAATCCGGCTGCTTTCTGTGCCGGACTGTCTTCAACATTAACGGCAATTGCCACCACAGGTATTATGAACAGCTGGACCTGGACGCCTGGTAACCTGACAGGGGCAGCTGTCTCTGTAACACCGCCTGCCACTACCACCTACACGGTGAATGCAACCAATACACTGGGATGTACGGCTACCGCCCAGGTTACGCTTACCGTAAACCCATTACCTGTATCACCCGTAGTAAGTGATGTGGCGGTTTGTCCGGGCAATAATGCCACTATGAATGTGCAAAGCCCGCAGCCCGGTATGGTTTATAACTGGTATGTGGCTGCAGCCGGGGGAAATAGTATAGCCACAGGTACCGGATATACTGTAATTGGCGTGACTGCTCCCGCCACCTATTATGTGGAAGCCTTGAATACGAATGGTTGCAGCAGCAATAGCCGCACCCCGGTTAATATCACGCTGAATACGGTACCAGGTGCACCCACAGTGAACCCTTTATCCGTTTGTCCGGGTACCAATGCCACACTGCAGATTCAAAATCCGCTAACGGGTTATACTTATAACTGGTACTCAGTCGCAGCCGGCGGCACACCCGCAGGCACCGGCACCAGCTTTACCGTAAATAATGTAACCACCATAATGACCGTTTATGCAGAAGCCGTGAATGCCACCGGTTGTATCAGTACTGCCCGCCAGGCCGTTTTGATTTCATTGATTGCCCAATTACCAGCACCGGGTCCGTCTTTAACCAATACTACATTTACCTCGCTGAAATTTTCCTGGAATGCAGTAACCGGTGCTACCGGATATGAAGTCAGCACGAACGGAGGTATTTCATTTACACAACCCAGTACAGGACCCGCCGGAACAGCCCACAGCATCAGCGGACTTACTGGTAACCAGACCCTGTCTTTCCAGGTGAGGGCACTGGGAGTACAGCCCTGTGAAAGAAGCGAATGGTCAGTACCGGTTGGTGGTACCACCCTCAGTTCAAAGGAGATTTTTGTGCCGAATGTATTTACACCCAACGGGGACGGCCGGAATGATGTGCTTTTCGTATATGGAAACTATGTGACCTCCATCCAGTTCAGGGTCTTTAACCAATGGGGGCAACTGATCTTTCTTTCCGATCAGCTTTCCCGGGGCTGGGATGGAAGTTTCAAGGGGCAGATGCAGCCAGTTGGTGTATATGCCTATGCACTGAAAGTGGTATTGCAGGATGGAACCGTGGTAAATAAAAAAGGGTCTGTTAATTTAATCCGTTAAGCAATGAGCAGAAAAGGCTGGCTTTATATTGTTTTCGTAAGCACATTGATACAACCACTGCGGGCCCAGGTGGATCCGCACTTTTCCCAGTTTTATGCTTACCCGATGTGGTTGAATCCGGGTATGACCGGCGTAATGGATGGTGGTGAGCGGGTAACCGGCATTTACCGTAACCAATGGAATTCGGTGATGACACCATTTACCACAACGGGTTTATCCGCCGATATCAATACCGATAAAAATCTGAACCTCGGGGTGAATTTTCTGAACCAGTCAGCCGGTGATGCCGGCTACCAGTATCTGAATGCTTACCTCACGGCCGCATATAGCGGGGTACGGTTTGGGAAAGATAATAGCCAGCAGATTACGATCGGGATTCAGGCCGGTTTATTAAGCCGTCGTTTTGATCCGGCAAAATTCCAGTTTGGGGATCAGTGGAATGCGGTTACCGGGTATGATCCCGGAATAACCACCACGGATTTGCTCACCCGGACTTCCGCCGGGGTTTTTGATGCCGGTGCGGGTATATCTTTTTTTGATGGTGATGTGGAGAAAAAAGTCAATTTTTTCAGCGGTCTGGCAGCGTTCCACCTTACCCGTCCACAGGATCCCTTTATCAGCAGTTCCGTAAAAAAATACCTGCCGGTCAGGATGGTTATACACGGAGGGGCCAGGATCAGTGTTACTGAAAGTTTCTCCATCACACCCAACCTGCTTTATATGAGCCAGGGACAGGCCCGGGAATGGATGATCGGTCTTTTTGGACAGATGAAGGCCAATGAATCTACCGATTTGTTATGGGGGGCCAATTTCAGGGCAGGGGATGCCGTTTCGCCTTATTTGGGGGTAGCTTTTCAGAATTTTGTACTGGGAGCCAGTTATGACGTGAATATCGCTGAGTTAGGAAAGGCTGTTCCCGGTACAAACAGTATTGAGGTTTCGCTGACTTATATTGGCCGAAAATCCGGTAAACCATTGCGTTATCTCTCGTGTCCCCGGTTTTAGGGACCCAAAACGAGGTAATCTGACCAGAATTATCCCCAAATGAGGGAAGAACTTAAAATTCGCCCCTCATTTTTTTGGAGATTAGACCGCCTGCCTTTACCTTTGCCCTCCCAAAAATAAGGGTCAAGAATGCCTACAATTCAACAATTAGTAAGAAAAGGAAGAGAAATTATCAGGGCGAAGAGCAAATCCAGGGCCCTGGATCAGTGTCCTCAGCGCCGTGGCGTTTGTACAAGGGTATATACAACTACCCCTAAGAAACCAAACTCTGCACTTCGTAAAGTTGCCAAAGTACGTCTGACTAATAAAATTGAGGTGATTGCCTATATCCCCGGAGAAGGTCACAACCTGCAGGAGCACTCCATCGTGCTGATCAGGGGTGGTCGTGTGAAAGATTTACCGGGTGTACGATATCACATCGTGCGTGGTTCACTGGATACCGCTGGTGTGAAAGACAGGAAACAAAGCCGTTCAAAATACGGAACCAAGAAGGAGAAAGCGAAGAAGTAATCCCTCGCCTGCGGCTCGGGATGACAATCCTCCGAAGTTGCTTAGGATAACAAATAAAATAAAAAGAGACTTATAATAATTCAGATATGCGGAAAGCACAAGCAAAGAAACTCCCCTTAGCACCTGATCCAAAGTTTAATGATAAACTGGTAACACGGTTTGTAAATAACCTGATGTGGCAGGGAAAAAAGAGCGGAGCTTTTACCATTTTTTACGATGCACTGGATAAAGTGGCCAAAGTCACCAATGAAGAAGGTTATGAAGTATGGAAAAGAGCGTTGGCAAATGTATCTCCCTCTGTGGAAGTACGCAGCCGTCGTATCGGGGGTGCCACATTCCAGATTCCCTCTGAGGTTCGTCCCGACAGGAAGATCTCTCTCAGCATCAAATGGCTGATCCGCTACAGCCGCGAAAGAAATGGCCGCAGCATGGCCGATAAACTGGCTAATGAGATCGTGGCAGCCGCTAAAGGTGAAGGCTCCGCATTTAAAAAGAAAGAAGACACACACCGTATGGCTGAAGCCAACAAGGCTTTTGCCCACTTCAAAGTGTAAAAGATACAACTACAATCGCACCGTAGGCCATCTGCTCAGCAGGTGGCTTTTTTTTTGAGATTTGTATATTGAAATTTATTTGGATATTCTTTGTCCTCCGAAGCTTCAGCGAAGGAGGAGGCTTCTTGGTTCTTATTGTTCAAACGTCTTTTTCCCGGTACGATAAAAGCAATTCATCTATCCGGGCCGCCACTTTCCGGTATTTTACCCCGGCGGTATCCAGCATTTTTTTTGAAGCAATAAAAACATCATTACCGGCATATTTATCGGAGAGATAAATGACTTCAGTGATACCGGATTGTATGATGGCCTTGGTACACTCATTACATGGGAAGAGCGCTGTATAGATCTTACAGCCGTGCAGGTCCATCCCGATATTATTGAGAATGGCATTCAGCTCGGCATGGCAGATATACGGGTATTTGGTGTCCAGGAAATCACCGGTTTTGGCCCAGGGAAAATGATCATCATCACAGCCGGCCGGTAATCCATTATAACCGGCCCCTACAATTTTATTTTTAGGGTTGACAATACAAGCACCAACCTGGGTATTGGGGTCCTTACTACGACGGGCAGAAAGCAGGGCGACACCCATGAAGTACTCGTCCCAGGAGATATAATCAGTTCTTTTTTTCATAACAAACGTTGTAAGTCAAAAGTAAAAATTAAAAAGTCAAAAACATAAAGGTTACAATATTCAAACAGGTTGGTTACAGGTACTGGTTTTCCCATTTTCAGTGTGGTTTATACAGTTCACGAACTTTCTGCTATAGGATTTTTTACTTTTTACTTTTGATTTTTGACTTTGTAAAAAAGGCATAAAAAAAGAGGTTGTTCTACCAACAACCTCTTTTTTTATGAATTTATATCTATTTCAGTTTCTTCTGCAGATTTGCATCAATCGCTTCCAGAAACTCCTCTGTATACAGGAAATGATCCCCATGTTTCACCTTATTTCCGTGGATACAAACAGCCAGGTCTTTGGTCATTTTTCCTTCTTCCACGGTTTCAATACAAACGGTTTCAAGTGCCTGGCAGAAATCGATCAGGGGCTGGTTACCATCCAGTTTGCCACGGAAGGCCAGGCCACGTGTCCAGGCGAAAATAGAGGCGATGGGATTGGTAGAAGTAGGTTTACCGGCCTGGTGGTCGCGGTAGTGACGGGTAACGGTGCCATGGGCAGCTTCTGCTTCCATGGTTTTACCGTCAGGAGTGATCAGCACAGAAGTCATCAGTCCCAGTGATCCGAAGCCCTGGGCCACGGTATCGCTTTGTACGTCACCATCATAATTTTTACAGGCCCATACAAAGTTACCGTTCCATTTCAGGGCACTGGCTACCATATCATCGATCAGGCGGTGTTCATATACAATGCCTGCGGCCTCATACTGCGCCTTGAATTCATGGTCAAAAATCTCCTGGAAAATATCCTTGAAACGGCCATCATATTTTTTTAGGATCGTGTTCTTCGTGGAAAGATAAAGGGGCCATTTTTTGCTCAGGGCCATATTGAAACAGCTACGGGCAAATCCCATGATACTCTCATCTGTGTTGTACATGGACATAGCCACACCATCTCCTTTGAAATTGAATACTTCAAAGGTCTGGGGTTCGCCACCCCCTTCAGGAGTAAAAGTCATGGTGAGTTTTCCTTTGCCTTTGATGACAGTATCAGTGGCACGGTATTGGTCACCAAAGGCGTGACGGCCTACAATGATCGGCGCGGTCCAGTTGGTTACCAGGCGGGGAACATTGCTGATTACAATGGGTTCACGGAATACGGTGCCATCCAGGATATTACGAATGGTCCCGTTAGGGCTCTTCCACATTTGTTTCAGGTTGAATTCCTTTACCCTGGCTTCGTCAGGAGTTATGGTCGCACACTTGATCCCGACGCCATATTCTTTAATGGCATTGGCGGCATCCACCGTTACCTGGTCATCGGTCTGATCGCGGTATTCAATACCCAGGTCATAGTATTTGATATCTACTTCGAGGTAGGGGAGAATGAGTTTGTCTTTAATGAATTTCCAGATAATCCGGGTCATTTCATCACCATCCAGTTCCACCACGGGGTTCGCTACTCTGATCTTTTGTGTCATACGTGTTTGATTTGGGTTTACATTGAGAACCCGATAGTTATCAGGCTGCTACAAACTTACTATTTTATCAGATGTGACTAATGTCATAGGCCTATGATTGTTGACCGCTTAGTTTTACGGAAGTAATATATTTTGGTGAATTGATTTGAATCAATAAAATTATCGTACCTTTTATGTCACATAGCTCAAATATGGATTCAGTAAGGGCTTTTATGATCTATCTCCAGAAGCTTTCGGATCTCACGGAAGAGGAGTTCAACAAACATTTGTTACCTGTTTGTAAGGTGCGGCGTTTTGCTAAAAAAGAGATCATTACCCGGGCAGGTGAGATGGAAAATTATTTCAATTTTATTGTAAAAGGGCTGGCCCGCAAATATTATAAAAAAGGTCATCAGGAGATTAATGTGCAGATTTCACTGGAAGGCCATATGATGCTATGCCAGGAATCTTTTCACAGCAGGCAATCATCTGAGTATACCATTGAAGCCATTGAACCGACCACCCTGGTATCTATTTCCTATGATGATGCGGAAAAAATGTTTGCATCTTCCCAGCGCATGGAACACCTCGGAAGAATCATCGTTACGTATTCCATGGTGATCAAGGATAAATGGCAGATGCAACTGGTTAAAATGACACCCCGGGAACGCTTTATCAGTTTTGTGAACAAGAACCCCGAACTCATGCAGCGTGTACCGCAAAAATTCCTTGCCTCTTATCTGAATATTAAACCCGAAACATTCAGCCGTTTCAAACACCTGTTACGGAATCCTAATGCGGCTGTAAAGAAACCGGTCTGAGTTTAGCGGCTTACTACTAAGACCGGTATATTCAGTTCATGCCGTACAGCATCCACCGTCTGCCCATAAATAAGGTCTTTCAATCCACTATGCCCGTGTGCCCCGATCACCAGCATATCTCCCTGGTTTTCTTTCACCAGGCGGGCAATTTCTTTTGCACGGTCATTAAAGCCAAGCAGGCCTTTCGAAATAATACCTTTTTCGTTCAGCTGTTGTACATATTCTTCCAGGTGTTCCTGGTCCTTCCTGGTTTCCAGGTCATCGGCTTCTTTACCGATAATACGCGTAGCCGCACTTTCCACCACATGAATCAGGATATAAGTGGTTTTTTTGTTTCCCTGTCCAAGGGCATGCATAATCAGTTTATGATCGTTCTCACTGAAATCCAATGCCACCGCGATATGGTTATATTCAGGAATCTGTAATTGAGAAAGGGGAGACGCCTGCGGGTGAATCCGGAGCGGTACGGGTTGCTTTTTACTAAGCAGGGGATATATGATCGCCACCACCAGTAGTACCAGGTAAAAGATGGCCGCCAGGATGATGATAGCTTTCCAGAAAATACTGCCTGACTCCTGGAAATAACCGCTTGCCTGTTCAATAACCATCCGGATATTCAGGTATACAATGACGGCCGTAATCAATGAGGCAAGGGCAATGGTAAAAGGTTTGATGGCAAAAGTACCCATGGTTTTTTTATCGCTTGTAAAATGGATCAGTGGAATGATAGCAAACCCGAGCTGAAGACTCAGAATCACCTGGCTAAAAATCAGGAGGCTGTCTATATTATTTTCGCCATTGATCAGAATAACAATCACGGCTGGTATAATGGCAATCAGCCGGGTCACCAGTCGCCGCATCCAGGGGGCGATCCGTAAGCGCAGGTAACCTTCCATGACAATCTGCCCCGCCAGGGTGCCGGTAATCGTTGAACTCTGCCCGGCTGCAATCAGGGCCACTGCGAATAATACCGGGGCCAGTTCGCTGCCCAGCATCGGTTTCAGCAGTTCATGGGCGGTTCTGATCTCGCCCACATCTGTACGACCGGATTCAAAGAAAACCTTACCCGCCAGTACGAGAATCGCTGCATTGACAAAAAAAGCCAAATTCAGGGCAATCGCACTATCGATGAAATTCATCCGGAGTGCCTTTTTTATACCCTTTTCATCCCGCCTGATTTTCCGGGTCTGCACCAACGCCGAATGCAGGTAAAGATTATGGGGCATCACCGTAGCCCCGATAATCCCGATGGCTATATACAGGGCGGTATCATTGGGAATTCGGGGAACAAATCCTTTGGCTACTTCAGCCAGATCAGGTTTGGCCAGTATGATTTCAGTCAGAAAGGAAAGACCAATAATGGCGATCAGGGCAATAATAAAAGCTTCCATTTTGCGCATCCCCAGGCGTTGTAGCAAGAGGAAGAGGAAAGTGTCCAGCACCGTGATCAGCACCCCCCAGATCAGAGGCAGACCGGTAAGCAGTTGAATCCCGATGGCCATACCCAGTATTTCGGCCAGATCGGTGGCTGCAATTGCAATTTCAGCCAGTCCATACAGGGCATAGTTGATATAACGGGGATAGGTTTCCCGGTTGGCTTGTGCCAGGTCACGTCCCCTGACAATTCCCAGGCGGGCAGATAAACTCTGCAGCAACAGGGCCATCAGGTTGCTCATCGGCAGCACCCATATCAGTTTGTAATGAAACTGGCTGCCCCCGGCCAGGTCAGTGGCCCAATTACCGGGGTCCATATATCCTACACTGACCAGGTAGGCCGGTCCGAAAAAGGCAAGTACTTTACGCCAGCCTTTCCCGGTTGCCCGGGTAGTATCCACTGTCCCGTGTACTTCGCTCAGCGAGTGATATTCTTCCTTGTCATGCTTCATAAGAGATCAGGATATTTTCTGCCAGTTCCCGGCTGATATGGATAATGGTTTGTTTGCCTGTTTTAATTTCCAGCGACTGGTCAAAATCAAATCGTTTACGCACTTCAACCAAAGTGCCGATCCGGATTTTTTTATGCTTTAATAAATCCAGGATTTCCCCCGACTGGTTACTCACACCGGAAACGAGGCATAAGGTATGGAGAGGAACATCCGGTAATCGTACCTTTTTCCCGCTTTCAATTTTTCCATTGGCATCCGGTATCGGATCCCCATGGGGATCTTTCTTGGGAAAACCCAGGTAAGCGTCCAGTTTATCAATGAGTTTTTTATTACACACATGTTCCAGCTCCTCAGCCACTTCATGCACTTCATCCCAGGTGAATTTCAGTTTTTCCGCCAGGAAATATTCCCACAACCGGTGCCGGCGGATAATCCCCAGGGCAACTTTATTCCCGTCAGGCGTCAACCGGAAACCCTGGTAGGGCTGGTAATTCAGCAGTTTTTTTGCTTTCAGTTTTTTCATCATATCCGTCACTGATGCCGGGCGGGTTTTCAGTTCCCCCGCCAGTTCGTTGGTGGTAACGGTACCTTCCTTTTTCTGAAGGTGAAAAATGGTTTTGATATAATTCTCCTCACTGACTGAATAATTCATAGCGTCTAAAAAATAATTTAGATAAATCTAAAATAAGTTTCCCGATCCTCCAAATTTTGAGTTGACATTGCCGGGGGAAACCATTATCTTTCCGTCCCTTTAACTTCATCTATGTCCCTGACAAAACTATTGCTCCTGCTGATGACCGGCAGTATGCTGTATACAGGTTGTAAATCAAAGAAGCCTCCGGTTTTATCCGGGGATGAACCGGTTGCTGTTGCTGACTTTATTGATTTTTTTCAGCCACTTGAACTAAGCTACCAGGCAGGGGATACCCTCCTGGATAAAAAGGAAAAGGATTCACTGCTGATCAGCTATAAAATATTTACCCAGTTTGTTCCGGACACGGTGCTTTCCAAAGTCTTTGGGAAAGGAACTAAACCCAAAATCTATGCGTTGGGAAAGGCCAGGGTGCCCAAGGCCGAAACCTATTTACTGGTGAAAGCCGGAACGAATGCCAAAAAAGCATTGCTCCTCCTGGCATTTGATGATCAGGAGAAATTCATTGCAGCCATCCCAGCGCTGGTACCGGATAACAAAAAAGAAACCAACCAGTCTTTTGCACTGGATAAACGATTTACCATTACACGCTCTGTACAACGGAAAAATGCGGATGGATCGCTCAGTGAAGGAAAAGATGTCTATGTACTGAATACAGAATCTGCCCTGTTTATGCTGATCCTCACAGAAGCACTGGAGGATAAAGTAACCGAACTGATCAATCCGATTGACACCCTTTCCCGTAAACATAAATTTGCCGCTGATTATGGAACCGGTAAAATGAACATGGTGTCCGTAAGGGACGGCCGGAAAAGCGACCGCATCTCTTTCTTTATTCATTTGGAAAAAGATAACGGAACCTGTACTGGTGAACTTAAGGGAGAAGCCAAATGGATCAGTCCCGGAAAAGCCGTTTACCAGGAAGCCGGAGATCCCTGTATACTGAATTTCATATTCAGTTCAAATAGTGTCAGTCTATCAGAGTCGGGTTGTGGTGCCCGGCATGGCTTGAATTGTACCTTTAACGGCTCTTATGTCCGCAGAAAGTATATAAAACCAGTCGCCCCGGGCACTAAAAACACCAGTAAAAAAGCGGGCAAAAAATAGCGATTTGCTGTTTTTATTTATCCCGATTGCTCCCCATATTTGAAAGAATTAACCTGAGAATGAGCATGTTAGTTTATTTCCCAATTTAGCACTAACTTGCGCCTTCGTGTAAAAAGAACACAATATGAGTTTCAATAAATATTCAGTCCCTTACCCGGTAGAAGAACGTTATAGCAAAAGAGTGGCTTATTTTTCAATGGAATTCGCCACTCATCAACCCCTTAAAATTTATAGTGGAGGCCTGGGTTTCCTGGCTGGCTCTCATTTAAGAAGTGCATACGAACTTCGCCAGAATCTGATTGGTGTAGGTATACTTTGGAAATACGGTTATTACGACCAGGAGCGCAATCAGGACCAGACACTGGATGTATCCTGGAATGAGAAACAATACAGTTTCCTGGAAGATACCGGGATAAAATTTCAGATCAATATTCATGAACACCCGGTTTGGGTTAAAGCGCTTTACCTGAACCCGGAGACATTTAAAACAGCTCCGCTGTTTTTACTTTCCACTGACTTACCGGAGAATGATTATGTATCTCAAACCATCACGCATCGTCTGTACGATGCGAATGTGGCCACCAAAGTTGCCCAGTTTATTTTGCTGGGAGTCGGCGGCGCCAAACTGATTGACCTGCTTGGTTTCAATCCTGAATTGTATCACCTGAATGAGGCCCATGGTATTTCCGCTGCATTTTATCTCTATAAAAAATACGGTCATAGCATCCAGGATGTAAAGAAGCGCCTGGTTTTCACCACGCATACACCGGAAGAGGCGGGTAATGAAAAGCATGATATTCATCTTTGCCATAAAATGAGTTATTTCTGCGGGCTTACTATCGATGAGGTGAAAAAGCTTTATGGAAATGACAGTGATCAGTTTAACCACTCACTGGCCGCCCTTCGTTTTGCCAGGCTGGCCAACGGTGTTTCGCAGTTGCACGGACATGTTTCCCGTGCCATGTGGGCCAAATACGATAATATCTGTCCCATTATTTCTATCACCAATGCACAGAACTGGCGTTACTGGGCCGATAAGCAATTGTACCGGTTTATGGAAGCGGGAGATGACTATGGAATGGACGACCGGAAGAAATACCTGAAGAAAAGAGCGTTTGAAATAGTGGCCGACCAGACCGGCAAGATTTTCCACCCCGATGTGTTTACCATTGTATGGGCCAGGCGTTTTGCCGGTTACAAAAGAGCCGGGTTGATCACCACCGCCGAGGAACAGTTTGAGCAGTTAATCCACAACGCAAAGTACCCGGTACAGATCATCTGGGCCGGTAAACCTTACCCGGTCGATCATCCGGCAATCAGCGAATTTAACCAGCTGGTGCACCTGAGCAAACGATATAAGAATGTAGCCGTGCTGATCGGTTATGAACTGGGATTATCCAAGCGACTGAAGCAGGCAGCCGATGTCTGGCTGAATAATCCACGCGTTCCCCGGGAAGCATCCGGTACCAGCGGTATGACCGCATCCATGAACGGTGCCGTGAATTTCTCCACCAATGATGGCTGGATTCCGGAGTTCATCAATCATGGTCATAACGGGTTTGTTGTACCGATGGCGGATTATGAAAATATGCCGGTATATGAACAGGATCAGTATGATCTGGAAAAGCTGTATGAAATTCTTCAGCAGGAAATACTTCCCCTGTATTATGAGAACTACGGTACCTGGAGACAGGTGGTGAAGAATGGGATGCAGGATGTACGATTCCAGTTTGACAGTAACCGGATGGCACATGAGTATTACGATCTCCTGTATAAATAAACGGACAACAGCAAATACTTCATACGAACCCCTGCCCATGCAGGGGTTTTTTATTGAAAACGGCTGATGAGCATGTCAATCCCTGCCGATCCTGGAAAATAGCCCAGTAGTTTGCTGATTACTTCCTCCACCATGGCATCCGGACAGGAAGCACCGCTGGTTACCAGGATATGCACGGGTGTTTTTTCCGGCAGGAAACCAGTAGTTGTCAGTTCTTCTTTCTGGTGAAAATTATAATGCTGAATAAGTTCGCGGGATAGGATTTTGCCGGCACTACTGATATAATAAGTGGGCAATTGCGCTTCACAGAGTTCTACCAGGTGCGATGTGTTGGAGGAATTATAACCACCCACCACAATGGCCAGGTCGGCTTTTGTTTCAAGCATGCCACTCACAGCGGTCTGGTTATCATTGGTGGCATAACACAGTGTATCCCGGGTATCTGCAAAACTGGCGGGGTCGTGGGTATGACCCATCATAATATTTTTAAGATAATCGGCAATCGCCTGGGTATCGCTGGCCAGCATCGTGGTTTGGTTTACCACGCCTAACCGCTTCAGGTCTTTGGTTACATCAAAACCAGCGGTGTACTGACCTTTAAATAATTCATAGAACTGTGCGGTCTCTTTTTCACCGGTGATGAAAGCAGCTAATAAAACAGCTTCCTGCATGTTTTTCACCACTACGGCTGGCGCATAGGCAGCCGCATGGGAAAAAGTGGCCCTGGTTTCTTCATGACTCGGTTTGCCATGAATGACGATCGTATACTCTTTTTGGGCAATCACTTCACTGCGGTTCCATACTTTCTCCACGAAGGGACAGGTGGTGTTATATTTTTCAGTAGGGATCCCTTTTTGCTTTAACTGCGATTCAATATCCAGGGTGGTGCCAAATGCCGGAATCCGCCCAATTTCCTCCCCGGTTACCTGCCAACAAGGGCTTAATTGCCGGCCATGCGTGTCCTGCAGGAATTGAATTCCATGACTGACCAGGTCCGCATTCACCTGCGGATTATGGATCATTTCGCTGAGCAGGTAGATCTTTTTTCCGGGGTTTTCCGCCACGGTTCTGAACGCAATATCAATGGCGTTTTCCACCCCGTAACAAAAGCCAAAATGACGGGCCAGGCTGATCTGAACCGGCCCAAAATCCAGCAGGGTGGGGCTGAAATCCTTTTTCATTTTATCGGCTTCCTTCCGCATTTTTTTTATGGCGGATATCAGGGGGCTTCGGTAAAATGCCGGTACTTCGAATTGCTTCATGCGACAAAGTTAATGATTGAAAAACGGATCATGTTACAACAGTAAACAACATCAAATGTTCTTCTTATCTTGCCTCAAAACTCAAACCATGCGCTGGTTGACGACTGTCTCACTGCTGCTGCTCATGTCTGCCTGTAATCAGCCGGGCAAAAAGAGTGAAACAGGAACACAAAACAGAAAAACAATGACAGGCCGATTTATTCCACCGGATTGGGTGCGGGGAACCACTATTTATGAAGTTAATATCAGGCAGTAGACCCATGAGGGAACGTTTAACGCTTTTGCACAGTATTTGCCCCGTTTAAAAAAGCTGGGAGTGGAAACACTCTGGTTGATGCCGGTAACACCGATCGCTCAGAAAAATAAAAAAGGTTCACTGGGTAGTTACTATGCCTGTTCGGATTATACCTCCATCAATCCTGAATTCGGTACGATGGAAGATTTTAAATCACTGGTCAGCCTGGCCCACGAAATGGGGTTTAAAGTAATCCTCGACTGGGTGGCCAATCATACCGGGTGGGATCATCACTGGACAAAGGAACATCCCGGGTATTATTTGAAAGATCCCAAGACCAATGATTTTCTGAAAGCTTCCGGGATGGATGATATTATTGAACTGGATTTCAGCAACCCGGCACTTCGTCATGAGATGACAGAAGCCATGAAGTTCTGGGTCAGGGAATGTGATATTGACGGGTTCCGCTGTGACCTGGCTTTCTGGGTGGAACTGGATTACTGGATGGAAGCAAGGCCCCTGGTGGATGCGGTTAAACCGTTGTTTTGGCTGGGTGAATATGATGAACTGGAGAAACCTGAATATGGCCAGGCCTTTGATGCAAGTTATTCATGGTCCTGGATGCACCGCACGGAAGAATTCTTTAAAAAGCAACTGCCCCTGGATACACTGACAGGTTTACTAAATCTATATGATCAACTGGGCGATACGACGATGCGGGCCTGGTTTACAACCAACCATGATGAGAACAGCTGGAACGGCACCGAGTTTGAAAAATACGGTTCCATGTACAAGTCACTGGCTGTATTCAGTTTTACCTGGAATGGTATTCCATTGTTGTATTCCGGTCAGGAACTGGGCAATACCAAGCGAATTGATTTTTTTGACAAGGATACCATAGTGGCCGGGCCCTGGGCTGCAGAACTGACAGCCTTTTACCAGTCTTTGCTCCGGCTGAAGTCAACACATCCTGCATTAAAGGCGGGAGATACTGGTGTCACCACTTACCGGTTGAAAACATCGGATGACCGGCATGTGCTGGCTTTCTTGCGTAAAAAAGGAGAGCGGGAAGTACTGGTAGTGCTTAATTTATCCGATCAGCGGGATCTGCATTTTGATATTACTGACAGTAAGCTGTCGGGAATTTATAAGAATGTTTTTTCCGGCGCAGCCAATGATTTTACCAGCGAGAAGAGTTTTGAGATGCAGGGTTGGGAATTTCTGGTTTATGAGAAGTGAGTGGGGAATAGAGTATAGAGAATAGAGAATAGAGAATAGAGCATGGAGAATAGGGAGAGAAATAAAAATGAAAGAGGCGGTCTGAAATTTCAGACCGCCTCTTTCATTTTTAGCACATTAATGATTATTCATCTCCTGTACTCAGTTTAACCGGGTAACGGTACATGCCATCATACCCGTCATAGAAACCTTCGAGGTTTACACTTTCGCTCCGGCTGCTGGCCAGGGCTCTTCCCATTTCTTCAACGTTTTTAACTTCCACCCCGTTCACACTGGTGATAATAAAACCATCCTGCATCCGGGTTTTGCTGAATGCACCTCCCGTTCTGATTTTCTTAACCAGTACACCACCTTCTACTTCATTCTTTACAGCGATTTTCTTATCCAGGTTTTCCAGGTCTGCACCCAGTATATCACCCAGGTTGTTGGCGGCGAGGTTGGCATAAGTTCCCTGGTCTGCTTTCAGGGTAGCGCTGGTGGTGTATTCTTTTCCTTCTCTTTTATAGGTGATGGAAACTTTGTCACCGGTATTCAGTGAGGCTACCGTGCCTTGTAATTCGGTCCAGGAACTGATATTGACATCATTGATCTTCCGGATAATATCTCCTTTTTTCAGGCCGGCTGAAGCCGCTGCGCCATCAGGGGCCACGGTACCTACGTATGCGCCATCTGTTGAATTTACTTTGGTGTTATCTGCTGCTATTCCCAGGTATGGTCTTTTTACATCGCCGAATTTGATCAGGTCATTCACAATTTTTTTCACCAGGTTGACCGGTATGGCAAATGAATAGCCGGCATAAGTACCGGTAGGAGCGTAGATCGCGGAATTAATCCCGATCAGTTGTCCTTCGGTAGTAACAAGGGCTCCACCACTATTACCCTGGTTAACGGCCGCATCGGTCTGAATAAAGGATTCAATGGGGGTTTCGCTCTGACGCCCGTTAATGCCGATGGAACGGCCTTTGGCGCTGATGATACCGGCAGTAACCGTGGTTTCCAGGGTCAGGGGATAACCGATGGCCAGTACCCATTGACCGAGTTTTACATTATCTGAATTACCATAAAGCAGGAAGGGGAAACCGGTGCCATCGATTTTCAGTACGGCAATATCACTGCTGGGATCCTTACCAATGACGCGGGCTTTGTAGGTTTTTTTATTGCTCAGTGTTACCATGATTTCATCGGCCACCCCCTGACCTCCGTCGGAGATCACGTGGTTATTGGTAACGATATATCCATCATCACTGATGATCACCCCGCTTCCGGAGGCTCTTTGTTCAGGCTGGATCTGGGGACCCATATTGAAAAACTGGTCAAAAAATTCATCAAAGCCATTGCCGCGGTTGCGTGGAAGCTGGTTGGTGATTTTTTTTGCCGGAATTTTTGTCTTGATGTGTACCACGGCCGGTACGGCTGCATTGGCCGCCTTGGTAAAATCAGTGGCTTCGCCCACCGGTGCGGCATTGTCCAGGAACCCGGCATAGTTTACCGGAACTTTCCCATCGGACGATTGATTGAACGCGGCTGCGTATTGGCGGGCAACCACTTTACTGTAGATCCACACACTGCCTACAGCGGAAACTGCACTGACTGCAACGATCAATAGAAGCTGTTTGAATTTCATAGCGTTTTTTATTTTTTCAAATTTTATTTTACAAAACCTGTGCCTTTGACGTACAAAATAACAAACTGTCAGTAGTTCTTTGTTTACCATTGGGTTAGTTTAACAAATCTTTACTAAAGTCTTCGTACTTCTGTCAGCCACGTGTAATTTTATTAAACAATTCAGACTCAGATTGAGTTCAGAAATGCCAGGGTATTAATCCCATCTGCATAATCGGACAGCCGGGGATATTGGCTCTGCCCAAAAGATACGAAACCCTGGCCGGAAATGGATTGAACATCTTCAGCACCAAGCAGAGAATCCGTCAATTTGTCGGCATCTGCATAAAATTCATAGTTCAGCTGGCTGATGGGGGAGAACAGGGACGGTTCTTCCACCAGCAGCAGGGAACCATTGCTCATATAGAATTTTTTATTCAGCAGGTGAAGGGCCAGGTTGTAGTCGAAATTGTTTTTGTATTTGTGGTGATCGGACAGGAAATTATATTTCCGGAAAGCTTCCAGCAGGGGTACAAAATCATACCCTTCGGGGACATAGAGTTTGGTAATATTACGGCAGCCGAGACCAAAATACAGGTAAACATCATCCGCCAGTCCTTCCAGTTCGTCCGTAGATTCGGAACCGGTCAGTAGCGCCACAGAAGTCCTGTTTTTCCGGATAATATGAGGGTACTTATTGAAATAATATTCGAAATACCGGGAGGAATTATTACTGCCTGTGGCGATATAGGCGTCACAGCCTTTCAGCATATCGGCAAATCCCGTAACCGCCCCTGCCGCCGGATCCCATTCAGCGAGTATTTCCACCAGGTGTTTAATTAAAACAGTATCCCTCGATGAGGGTTTTACCACCGCATGGTGACCGCTGATAAATACAGCCAGCCAGTCATGAAATCCGACCAGGGGAATATTTCCGGCCATGATGATGCCCGTTTTTTTGGGAATAGTCCGCAAATCGGGGATATGATTTTCGTCAGCCCATACGGTCAGTTTCTCCCTATCTAAAAAGGATTTAGCTATGTTTTTTGCCGCTGAATCCACAAATTCAGGAATAAACCAGCCATTTTCATACCCGGCTCTTTCAACGACCTGACGCCAGTCAGGTGTATCTGCTGAAATATATTCACCAAGCCTTGATAATAAATAAATTCTGTGTTGTAAATTCATTCCTGTCTACTAATTTTGTAAGGCAAAAGTAACCCTGAACCCGTTAATTTAGTTTATTATGGCTATTAAGATTACCGAAGAATGTATCAATTGCGGCGCCTGCGAGCCCGAATGTCCGAACAATGCGATCTATGAAGGTGGAGTGGAATGGGCCATGTCGGATGGCACATCTGTAAAAGGATCCTATACCTTAGTGGATGGATCTGTAGTGGATGCTGACCAGAAGAATGCGCCGGTTGCCACTGACACGTATTACATTACACCCAACAAGTGTACGGAGTGCCAGGGATTCCACGAAGAACCCCAATGTGCTGCAGTATGCCCGGTTGACTGCTGTGTTCCGGATGACATGTACGAGGAAACAGTGGATCAGTTGATGGAGAAGAAAGGCCGCCTGCATTTATAAACCAGAAAGGTCCTGAAATGTGCAAAAAAATCCTTTTCCGCATGGCGGATATGGGTTTTTTTTCTATATCTTACAGGTATCTAATAAACAGCGTGAGCTGTTCAACTATTGGCGGGTGATATTTCCCGTCGTAAAAAGGTGAAGGGGGAACTACCTTCACCTTTCTTATTTTTAACCAGATGTCCGGCAAAAAAGCGTTCCAGGGCCATAAATTTTGTTAATGCTGGCGCTTTGCTGCTTTTGCCGTTGCACATCTTATTTTTTTCAGCAATATTTGCATAACAGGGCCCGTTCAAACCGGGTATAACCAACATCTCGCAATGAAAAAGAATATAGCGCTGGTTACCGGCGGTTTTTCCGGGGAAGCCGTAATATCCTACCGTTCCGCCAAGACCATTGACAATAACCTTGACCGTTCGCTTTTTAATGTGTACAAGATTGATGTAAACCCCCACGGCTGGTTTTATGAACTGGTGGATGGCCGGAAAGTGGAGGTGGAAAAAAACGATTTCTCCTTACAACTCGATAATGAAAAAATCAGTTTTGATGCGGTATTTATCGGCATGCATGGCACACCCGGTGAGGATGGTAAACTGCAGGGCTATTTTGACACCCTTAAAATTCCCTATACCGGATGTGATGCGGCGTCTTCCGCCATTACGTTCAATAAACGTTATGCCACTGCAGTGGCCGGTGCTTCCGGTATCCCGGTTGCAAAATCAGTATTACTGATTCGTGAACTGCTGGGCAGTGCGGAAGAAGTAATCGACCGGCTGAAATTTCCCGTTTTTGTAAAACCCAATAATGGCGGCTCCAGTATTGGTATGTCCAAAGTGAATGAACCGGTATTGCATGTACTGAAAGAAGCTATTGAAAAGGCTTTTCAGGAAGACAACCAGGTACTGGTGGAGGAAATGGTGCAGGGCCGTGAGTTCACTGTAGGAGTATTCCGGTCAAAAGGAAACATCATTGTATTGCCACTTACCGAAGTCAGGGCAGATGCGGATATGGCTTTCTTTGATTTCGAAGCCAAATACCAGGGAAAATCTTCTGAAACAACGCCGGCAGAAATTGATGAAGTCACGGCTGATAAAATTCGTGATACAGCAAAACGGGTATATACCGCTTTCAATTGCCGGGGAGTCGTGCGGATCGATTTTATTTATCATGAAGCGGAAGCACGGCCTTATATGCTCGAAGTAAATACTATACCCGGACAGAGTGAAGCCAGTATTGTACCCCAGCAGGTGCGGGCCATGGGCTGGAGCCTGAAGGAATTTTATAGTAAACTGGTGCTCGAATGTTTCGGCGAATAAAACCCGGTCCATATTAAAAAACCAACTGATGTTAAAAGCAATTACAGGTCGACCGCTATGGGTAAATGTATTGGTGGGTATCATACTCGCCATTGGAATTTTTGCCCTGTTCCTGCTCTCCCTGAACTGGATCACCGGACATGGTAAATCAGCTTCCGTACCTTCTGTAACCGGCAAAACCTATGAACAGGCCAAAGCGATTCTGAAAAAAGCCGGATTTGAAGTGGAGATCCAGGATTCTGTGTATGTGGATACTGTTCCCGCCTTACATGTCATAAAACAAATTCCGGATGCAGATGAGGTGGTCAAATCCAATCGTACGGTATACCTGGTCATTCGCCGGGCTGTACCTCCGGAAGTGGAAATGCCCAATCTGTCCGGGTATAGTTTCAGGAATGCAGAAATGGTACTGAAAAGTATGGATCTCCGGGTAGGGGATACCACGTTCAAACCCGACTTTGCCCGTAATGCAGTACTGGAACAATATTATAATGGCTCCATTATAAAACCGGGTACCAAAATCCGGAAAGGATCAGTGATCTCACTGGTGCTGGGGGATGGCATTGGCAACCAGGAATTCCCGGTGCCTGTTATTACCGGAATGACGTATTGTGATGCCAAAGCCGAACTCGAATCAAGAGGACTTTCTGTTGGGGCCATTGTACTGGGTGGTGTAACGGATACCTGCAATGCCTTTATTTATAAACAGGTGCCGGGCCGTTATGATGATGAGAAAAGAATATTGCGGATCCGGACTGGTCAGACGATTGATGTCTGGCTGCAGATTGATCGTCCTGTAACGGATACAGTTCAGATAATTCCGGAATAAAAACAAAAACCAATATGGAGAATATTACTGTGGAAGAATTAAAGTCCCGGATGGATGCCGGGGAAAAACTAAACCTGATCGATTGCCGCGAACCCGCTGAATATGCAGAGTTCAATATCGGTGCAAAACTGATTCCCCTCGGAATGATTCAGACCATGCAGGCGGACGAACTGAATGACCTCAGGGAGGAAGAAGTGATCATTCATTGCCGCAGCGGTAAACGCAGTATGATGGCCTGTATGTTCCTCGATACCATGGGATTTAAAAAGACCGTGAATGTAATAGGTGGGGTGCTGGCATAGGTGGGAAGGTTCGGGAATAAATAAGAGTCGAATGTCTCAGTTACCTA
>CAZYTV010000012.1:0-3318 GCA_964650455.1 uncultured Chitinophaga sp.
TCCGGCAATGGCAGTTGCTGAAGAAAGAAGTGGAGGAACTAAAGAACCAGAAACTACAATTTCTTAAAGAAGCTCGTTATAACCGGTTTCAGTTTACTGAACTGGAAGAAGCCGGTTTCAAAGAAAATGAACTGGAAGAAACGGATGCGGAACTGAAACTCCTGAACAATGCGGAAGGAATCAAAGCAGCCCTCGGTAAAGCATTCTTTGAACTCAGGGAAAGTGAAACGCCGGTGGTGCAGCAATTGAAGATCATCCAGAACCAGTTGAATCCCTATACCGCTTATCACCCCGATCTTCCATCCCTGCTGCAACGGCTGCAGTCCGCACAGATCGAATTACAGGATATTGCCGGCGAAGTGGACCGCCTCAGTGATCAGGTGAATTACGATCCCGAAAAAGTGGAGCGATTGAATGAACGGCTCTCACTGGGGTATAAACTTCAGAAAAAGCATGGGGTCAATACAACGGCTGAATTACTGCTCATACAGACAGAACTGGCGGAGAAACTTCAGGCAGTGTTGAATATCGATCAGGCCATTGAACAGAAAGAAAAAGACCGGCAGCAACTCTATGAAAAAGCAGCGCAGTTGGCGCAAAAAATTTCCGCCAACCGGAAGAAACAGGTGAAACCTTTCGAAGACAAAGTAAATAAACTACTGCAGCAGGTGGGTATGCCCAATGCCCGGCTGAAAACCATGATCAATCCGGCAGAACTGGTTGAAACCGGGGCTGATCATGTTGAATTTCTGTTTGATGCCAATATACCAGCCGGTGATTCAGCTAAAGGACAGTTTCAGCCGCTCCGTAAAGTAGCGAGCGGTGGGGAGCTCAGCCGCCTGATGTTATGTATTAAATCACTGGTGGCTCAATCGGTGGATCTGCCCACCATGATCTTTGATGAAATCGATACCGGGATATCCGGTGAAGCCGCCCGGCAGGTGGGGATCATCATGAAAGAGCTCGCAGTAAAAAGACAGGTTATCTGTATTACACACCAGCCGCAGATTGCTGGAAAAGCCGATGCCCATTTCTTTGTGTACAAGGAAATCGTAAAAGACCTGGTGAAGACCAATATCCGCCAGCTCAGTACCGAAGAACGCATTACCAGTATTGCCAGAATGCTCAGCGGGGAAAAGCCCACCGCTGCGGCCATGGAGAATGCCAGGGAAATGCTGATGAATTAATGTACCGACAATATTATTCATCCTGTTTTTTTTCACGGATTTATCCCGCACTTCTTACTGCTTCTACGCCGTATCATCCCTTTTTTTGATAAACAAGTGTTCAGGAATCCTCCTGCCCGGCACCCAATGCATGATTCTTGTATAAATTACAGGAACACAATCCGAACAATTAAATCCGTATGTATGAAAGCACAGCATCCCTTTCTCCTTTGCCTGTTCTTATTGATTCAGTTTACCGCTTCTGCACAGGTACAATGGTACCAGTCACAGGACGGACAACTCCAGCCCAACGGTACGTATGCCACCGGACTGTTATCACACACCCGTCAGTCATTCCTGGCTGCCTATATGTGGCGGCTGGAGAATGAAAACTATACCTGGAAAATCACCAAGTCACATGTGAACGGAACGGAACAGCGCCATTTTTTTATCACGGCTCCGTATGGTATGGTGGAAATGAAAACCGGCTACCGGAATAGTGTTTACTTATTGGTACGCAGTTTCCCTTTTGCCCTGGATCCGCAGTACACGCTCTATAAATTAGATAGTAACCTGGTGGTTAAAGCTCAACGCACGATCAGTTTTCCGGGGAGTTATTCAGTGCTTAATCTGAATGCATTTGAACTGGATGAAACAGGTAATCTCTACCTGGCGGGTGATGGCCAGTATCCGGACGGTCCGGGTTACAACCCGGCCTCTTTTATTATGAAAATGGATAAGAACCTGGTGACCCGCTGGACAAGGATGGACTCGGTGCAGACTTCTTATTCACGTATACATATTGAACGAAACGGAATGGTACGGGTGATTGAAGATTTTTATACTTTTTACCCGGATATAAAAATACAGAAGATCAGCGCAAGCGGACAATTTCTGCAAACCCGCGTGTACCAGACAGATCCGGGGCGCCAGAGTTTTACCTCCCTGCTTGACCGTGATGACAACCTGCTGATCAGTGGTACCAGTGAGGCGGCTGGAAGTCAGTCACTCTACCTGCATAAGATTTCCAGGCATACCGGGCAGGTGATTTATCGGAAAAACTTTTTTAATTCCATGGTGGCCAACCTGGATGATATCCGGCTGGATGAGGAAGGACAACTTTATGTGCTGCTCACCCAGTATTTCAATACAGGCAGTCAATGCCGCCTCGCCAGGATACAGCCCCGCAACGGTTCTCTCTTCTGGAGCCGGACATTTCCTTTTTCACAGGACAGTTGTATGCTCAGAAGTATTGTAATGGCTGATGATGATCGCCTGTATGTGATCGGCGAGCGGAAGAGTGGAGCATTTTATACAAAAGGATTTGCGGTACAGGTGAAGAAAAACGGACAAAGAGGAGATGCTTTTGCTTCACCGGACAGTGTTACATTTTTAAAATCGCATACACTTTTACAGGGAATCACGGATCAGGACAACCGGTTGATCGCTATTGGCAATACCAGTGACCTGGATACACTCAGCGGGGGTAGTACGTATTTCCGGTCTTTTGCATTGGGACTGGGTAAACGCCGTCACGGGTATGATTGTGATGAGCATGACCGGCCTGCAACCATTGCAGAGGCAGTTACAGCCAAAGCGGCAGTTGAAGAAATGGGGATGATTAAAGCGCTGGTATATCCCAATCCGGCACGGGATCGCATCACTGTGCAAAACCCTGATCCTGAAAAGTACAGCCAGGTACTGATTTATGATATTCGCGGGCACCAGCTCTCTCAACAATATTTCAGCGGCAACTCCGCTTCATTTGATCTTACACGAATGTCATCCGGTATATACCTGGTTGTTCTTCGTTCTGCCAAAGGAGCACCCGATCAAACAAAGACATTTAGTATTAAACGATAAACAATAGCCGGTAAGACGGAAAGAACGGCAAGGAAATACCCGTTACGCGGTTATTAAATCCTCAACAATTTTAGACTTTACAATAAATGAAGACAGTTCAGTTAATGTAAAGTCTTTTATTATTTGCGGGCCGTTTTTGTGTCCTTTCGTTTTTTTTGTGGCTACAGTATTTACTGATGATTAAATCTGTGTTTATCCGTGTAATCCGTGGCCCTGTATTCATTCGTGTCCTTTTGTGTGGTTTAGTGGCTACAGTATTAGCTGATAGTTAAATCTGTGTTTATCCGTG
>CAZYTV010000012.1:3418-33989 GCA_964650455.1 uncultured Chitinophaga sp.
TGTGTGGTTTAGTGGCTACAGTATTAGCTGATAGTTAAATCTGTGTTTATCCGTGGAATCCGTGGCCCTGTATTTTTCGTGTCCTTTTGTGTCCTTTCGTGGCTAAATTATTTGCCGCAGGCAATTTAATCCGTGGTAATCCGTGTGACCTGCCTGCCGGCAAAGGCAGGTCCGTGGCCCTGTATTCATTCGTGTCTTTTTTGTGTGTTTTCGTGGCTACAGTATTAGCTGATAGTTAAATCTGTGTTTATCCGTGTAATCCGTGGCCCTGTATTTTTCGTGTCTTTTTGTGTGTTTTCGTGGCCACTCTATTTTGTCGAAGGCATCCCAATCCGTGTGTATCCGTGTTATCCGTGGCCCTGTATTCATTCGTGTCTTTTTGTGTGTTTTCGTGGCCAATCTATTTTGCCGAAGGCAAAAAAAACCCTGTCCTGGCGCCCCCAAGGGTGTCAAAACAGGGTGTGACCCGGCTATCAGTCCAGTAACAGCCGGATCCAGTTTTTCAATATTACAACCGTCTCAGCAGCAATATCTTTTTAAGCGCAAAGCTCTACTTTGAAAGCCAGGCTGAAATAACTGAAGAAGTCACCTTTATCGTTGGTACTGTGACCATTCCAGGCATGTCCGAACGTAAACGGATGGCGGTTCCCGGTGGCAGCTTCGCCGATTCCGATGATCCCGTCATTGGTTTGCAGACGGAAACCATAAGTGGCATCCTTTTTCAGTTCAATGGGGTCCAGTTCAAAGCGAATCCAATGGGTGTCATCGTTCCGGTCTACCTGGCGAACACTGTTTCCGATAGCCGTTCCCCAGCTTCGGGAGTCTGAATCAAACTCATGCAGGGTCAGCGCTACTTCGCCGGGTTGGGTGACTGCTGATGCAAAGACTTGAATATTATTGACTAACCCTTCTGAAGGACATACAAAGGTCTGACCGGCCAAATGGTCGTGGGCATGCGGTCTGAGATGACCGATCCAGAGGGTGGTGTTGTTCTGTGCCTGGCTGAGTACCGGGCGGGAATGGCTGCTGTGTTGTTTAGTTTCCATAATTTATGTGATTTTAATGAAATGAATGGGGGGTACGGTTGCAGCGGTTTATGGTTATATAAAGAGCTTCAGGGTAACTAACTCAGGACTTCTGTCGCTTATTGTGTGCCTGAGTAAAATCAGGTATAAAATTAACATACAGGATACTTAAATGGTAGGGGATTTTACCAGATTTTTTAAGTAAATTGACAGGGATCTGCGGGTAAAAAGTGAATGTGGATAACCCTCAAATGGAGGTGAAAAACTGGTGCAGAAAGAAAAATTTTGCCCAATACTGATTAGAGGTTTATTTCGCCAAACTGACTGACGGTACATTCCCTTAACGACAAGTTCGTTATTTCTTAAATCAAGATTGGAACCTGCCCCAGGTCACCTTCCTGCCCGTTGTGCAGGTTAGGACAAACTGATGATTAACTCTTTATCGCCTATACTGAACAATGGAACTTACAAATATCAATAAAGACCGGAAAAACAAACGGAAGTCAACCCTCGACCTCGGAACCATGGTATATGGTAAAGTACCTCCTCAGGCTAAAGACCTGGAGGAAGCGGTATTGGGTGCTATTATGCTTGAAAAAGGAGCTTTCGATACGATCGTGGAGATTCTGAAGCCAGAATGCTTTTACGTAGATGCCCACCAGCGTATTTTCAGTGCCATGCAGGGATTGGCTAATAAAAGCCAGCCGATCGATATCCTGACAGTTGCAGAAGAATTGCGTTTCCGGGAAGAACTGGATATGATCGGTGGTGCCTATTATGTAACCAAACTGACCAACGCCGTGGTCTCTGCGGCGAATATTGAAGCACACTCCCGGATCATCCTGCAGAAATTTATCCAACGGGAACTGATCCGGATCAGCGGCGAAATCATCGGGGATGCTTATGAAGACTCCACCGATGTATTTGACCTGCTGGATATGGCAGAAAGCAAATTATTTGAGATAACCAATAATAACCTGCGCAAGAATTTTGAGTCAATAGACTCGGTACTGGTGAATACGATTAAGCGGATTGAAGACCTCCGTCATAAAAATGAGGATGTAACCGGCGTGCCCAGCGGTTTTCCTTCCCTGGACCGGGTGACGTATGGCTGGCAGGCAACTGACCTGATCATTCTTGCCGCCCGACCCGCGGTTGGTAAAACCGCCTTTGCCCTTAACCTGGCCCGAAATGCAGTGATGCACCCTGGTAAACAAACCGGGGTGGCCCTGTTCTCCCTGGAGATGAGTGCCGGTCAGCTCGTACAAAGGATTCTTTCTGCAGAAAGTGAGATCTGGCTGGAAAAAATCAGCCGGGGTAAAATGGAAGAGCATGAAATGAAACAGCTCTATGCGAAAGGCGTTCAACGCCTTGCCCAGGCACCCTTGTATATCGACGATACACCAGCACTGAACATTTTTGAACTGAGGGCCAAGTGCCGTCGTTTGAAAAATAAGCATAATATCGGACTGATCATCATCGACTACCTGCAGTTAATGAGTGGTACCAATGAAAACCGGAACAGTAACCGTGAACAGGAGATCAGTAATATCTCCCGAAACCTGAAAGCCCTTGCAAAAGAATTAAGTGTACCCATCATTGCCCTGTCACAGTTAAGCCGGGCCGTTGAAACCAGGGGCGCCGGCAAAGATGGCAGCAAAATGCCCCAGTTGAGTGACCTTCGTGAATCCGGGGCCATCGAGCAGGATGCCGACATGGTCATGTTCCTGTATCGTCCCGAATATTATGATATCACCACCAATGAATTGGGAGAGAATAACCGGGGGGAAACCCACGTTCGGATTGCCAAACACAGGAATGGTTCACTCGAAACCATCAAACTGAGAGCACTGCTGCACATTCAGAAATTCACCGAGGAAGATGGTGGAGGATACGGATCACCCGGCCTTACCGGCAACTGGAAACCCGTTAGTGATATCGATAGTGATGGGGGTGCTAAAGTATTTGTGCAGACAGGCAGTAAGATGAATGACCTGCCGGATGATGATGATACGCCTTTCTAAAAGGCAAAAATCAAAAGTAAAAAGTAAAAAGTAAAAAGTAAAAAAGCTGTCAGCCTCAGCGCTAACCGGATGAAGCTAAAGAACAAGTATATTATCGCAGTAGCTTTTGCAGGGAGCGTACTCATTTTATTCGGTTCCCTCCGGCGGATAATGCATCATCAGGATGCGGATTTGTTGCTGAATGCCGGGTTTTACACATTGATTGTTGCTGTTATTTCTTTTACAGTGAAATTGTTGCTTAACAAAGAGAAAAACCATTTTCTGAATAAATAGTCTCCTTTGCCTCATGGCACTTCCCTTCTTTTATATTGGCACTTTTAATAAGGAACAGAGAATCCTGGTGTTAGCCGAGAATACCAGCCGTCATATCGTACAGGTATTAAGAATGAAACAAGGAGAACAACTGCATCTTACCGATGGCCTGGGGCATTTACTCCTGGCTGAAATTAGTGATGATCATAAGAAGCACTGTACAGTGACTGTCCGTGAAGTAACGTTTACCCCTGCTGCTGAACGAAAAGTCACTATTGCCATTTCCAATATCAAAAATGCCAGCCGCTTTGAATGGTTTCTGGAAAAGGCAGCAGAAGTAGGCATATCGGAAATTATTCCTTTAGTCTGTGAGCGCACAGAGAAAGAAAAATTCCGCTTCGATCGCATGAACGCCATTTGTATCAGTGCCATGTTGCAAAGTCAGCAGGTCTGGTTGCCGGAGCTGAAAGAACCCATGTCCTTTAAACTGGTGCTGGAACAATCAACAGCCGCAGCAAAGTATATTGCCCATTGCGGGGATGGGCCAAAGAATCCGCTGGCAGATCAGCAGCCTCAGACAACTTCAGTTATCCTGATTGGTCCGGAAGGAGATTTTACTCAACATGAAATAGAACAGGCCCTGCAACAGGGTTTTGTACCGGTCAGCCTGGGAAATACCCGTTTACGAACAGAGACCGCCGGCGTGGTAGCCGCTGTACTGTTGCAATATCCGGCAGGCGGGTCATTATAACAGGCCCTTTTCCCTGGCTACTTTAAGTAGCTGCTGGGTGCTGGTTACATTTAATTTCTGCATCAGGTTTTTGCGGTGTGTTTCGACCGTATAGGGGCTTAAGAATAATTTTTCAGCCATCTGCGGACCTTTTAAGCCTTCATTCAGTAACCGGAGTATTTCATTTTCCCGGCGGGTCAGCGCTGGAAAATTTTTTAAAGCGGTGTTCAGGCTGGAAAATTGCTCCAGCACTTTTTCGTTGGCCGATTTGCTCAGGAAAATTTTTCCATTCATCACCCGGTCGATGGCTTCCAGCAACTCATCCCGTTCCATATTTTTTAATAAATATCCGTTTGCACCGCGATGAAGCATCTGGGTAATGATGGATGCATCATTGGCAGAAGTGAGTCCGATTATTTTACTGTTTTTATTCCGGCTACGGATTTTTTCGCAAAGTTGCAGGCCATCCGTATCCGGCAGACTGATATCCAGCAGGATCACATCCGGTTCATTGTTTTCCAGGAAGGCGAGCGCTTCTTTCCCGTCTTTGGCGGTGCCCGCGATACTGATATAGCTGATATCCTTCAGCATCATCGTAATGCCGCCGGAAACCAGTGGATGGTCATCAATAATAAAGAGGGTTAACATAACCGGAAATTATTACAATTCTTCGTTTATCAGAAATTCCATGATCACAGTGGTGCCGATTTCTCTTTGTGAATCAATGGTGATATTTCCATTCAGGTAATTCACCCGGCTCTTGATCGTGTCCAGTCCTGCATGCTTTTGGTTATCGTTCTCCTGCAGACTGAAGCCTCTGCCATTGTCTTCCACGGTTACGATCAGCCGGTTGCCGGTCTGGTTAAACTGTACAATAGCTTCAGTAGCCTGGGCATGTTTCATGATGTTGGTTAGTAATTCCTGGATGATCCGGTAGAGCATGATTTCGGTGGAGGCATTCATTCTTTTTTCCATGCCATAGGATTGCAATTGCACCTGCAGGAGTTTGCCGGCACTGATATTACTGCACATATCCTGAACCGCATGCACCAGTCCCAGTTTCATCAGCACTTCAGGCATCATATTATGGGCGATCCGCCTGATTTCTTCTGCGGCATTGTCAATCAGTTCCACACTCTTCGTAAACGTATAGTGCTGTTTCAGCTCTTCTTTTTCATGTTGCAGGGTACTGAAATACATTTTTACCGTACTGAACATGCCACTTAATCCGTCGTGGAGATCTTTGGCGATCCGGGTCCGTTCAGACTCCTGCCCGTTGATCATACTTTGCAGGGAGACGACCTGTTGTTGCCGTTCGAGGAAGCGGATATGCTCGTCCTTCATCGTTTTATCTTTTTCAGCAATCAGTCTTTTCTGCCTGCTTGACCTGTATAATAGTCCAAGAATGAGTAAGAGTGCACCCGCCAATATACTGCCGATAAAAATAAGCCTGTTTCTTTTAGTAACCGCCAGTTCCTTTTCTGTATTGGAAAGCCGGAGGGAGGTGATTTCCTTTTCCTTTTTTTCATATTGATACTTTGCTTCCAGGAAATTTAATTCCTCCGTTTTATTTTCGTCATATATCTCAAGCTGGAGTTCCAGTGCCTTTTTCAGGTAAAAATTTGCTTTGACCGGCTGACCGGTATTGGTGTATGCTTCTGCCAGGCTCCCCGCTATTTTCAGTGCCAGGTTTTTAAGGGATTGGCTTTGCGAGGAGTCGTATGCTTCCTGTAAATAAGGAATAGCCTGGGGGAATGATTTTTTTTGTTGATAAGCCAACCCGATATTATAAAGACTTTCATTTATTTCCTGTTTGTTTTCCAGTTTCCGGGCAAACTGCAGCGATGTGGTAAACTGCTTTAACGCTTCATCCGGATTTTGCTGAATTTTCAGGGCGTTATTTCCCCTGAGCTTTGAGAGCATTAATGAGTAATCTAATTTCTGAAAATCACTGAGGTCAAAATCGGTCAGGCCCCGTTGAATACTATCCAGCATACTTATGGCCAGGGCGGTGCTGTCCGTCGAAATATAATTTTCATAATATTCATAATAGAATTCCATCTTGAGCCGGCCATTCAGGTTCCTGAAAAATCCGGCTGTTTTTTTCAGATAGCTGATCCCCTTTGACGGGATTTTCAATTGCCGGTAATCACTGGCTATATTGAGGTAAATAATGGCCCGGTTATTATAATTTTGGGGCATAATTTTTTCCACAATCTCCAGTGATTTCAGCCGGTACGAAAGTGAGTTTTGAAAATCACCGTTAAAATTGTAAATCCCCCCCAGATTGTTGTACGCCATCATTTTTGACCTTTCCCGGAGACTATCATTTTCTACAGACTTGCAGAGTTCCAGAATTTCATTATAGGCTTCCATGCTGCTGGTCCATTTATTCTTGCTCCGGTAATAATTACCGGTGGTCAGCAGGCATTGCAGAATGCCTTGCTGATAATTAATTTTTCCGGCAAGCAGTTTGGCTTCCTGCAATGTTTTCAGGCCTGCGCTGTCCTGCATTTTATGTTTAAGCTGGTAATTGGACAGTGCCTGCAGTGCATCCACCCTGGCGGTATCATACTTGGTATTCTTTATTAATGCTAAAAGGCTGTCTTCATTCATTTTTTGACCCCAGGCAAGCTGTACAAATAATATGAAAAATATCAGTATCAGTGCAGGGGTTGCCCCGGGACTTAAAGACTTATGCATAAGCAGGGTTGAGTTTCACCGAAAGTAGTACATCATTTTCAATAAGAACTACCTGAATTCAGGTAGTTCCGTTGCTGGTAATTCAGCCAATTCAGGTATAGGTAGTGGCTTTTTGTTTTGTCATTTTTGGGATGAAAATAATTACTATGTCATATAAAAATTATTTAACGCCTTTTTTTTTCCTGATCAGCTTGGGAATGTCAGCCCAGGAAAATGAATCAGGTTCAGGCCGGTTAAACCCCAAAGAATTCTCCATCCCTGTTTCGCCTGTATTTGACCTGATGGGAGTGACTCCCTCTCAAATCAACCGGACTTCGGATATCAAAAATTTTAAAGTGGACTGGTCCTTCAAATCCTGGCGCCTGAATCCCAACCTGGCTATACAATCCCAGCCTTTCTGGGAGTTATTTTATAACCGGAAGGATCTTTCAAAATACCAGCAAGCCAGCGGCTTTATGCGGAAACTGGCTTCCATTGACCTGTCTTTAGGAACAGTTCAGAATGAAGAAAGTGACCGGCGTATCGGGATGGCGGCCAAACTGAACCTGTTTAAGAAAAAGGATCCCCTGATGGTAAAATCCATGTATGAGGACATCGGGATACGCTTTACAGAGGAAAAACAAACGCTGGAATCAAAGCTGAAGGAGTTACAGCTAAAACTGGATACCACGCAGAATATTATGGATAAACCGGGTATCCGGACGGAGATCAAAAGTACAGAGGAACAGTTATTCAGCCTGAACAGCCGCCGTAACACGGAGATCAATGAACGGGCAAAAATATTTATTGCGGAGAACTGGAATGCAGCTTCCCTGGATCTGGCCTTTGGCCGGGTATATACCTATCAGAGTGATAGTGCCGGTTCTCTTAAAAAGCTCCGGCTTAACCGCAATACGGGATGGGGAATCTGGCTGAATGGCGCGTTGCCCCTCGGTAAACGATGGATGTTTTCCGGATTGGTACGTACCACCTGGTATGAAGAAGAGCTCGATTTCCTGTTACGCAATACGGTCACTTTAGAAGAAAAAACAGCACAAGCCGTGGCGGAAAATAAATTATACAGTGCCGGAATGAATCTCCGTTACGGTGGACCGCTGTACAGTTTCTTTGTTGAATTTCTCTATGAGAAAAAAGCCCTGAAGACTCCGGTGGAAGCTTTAAGTGATGTGTTTACCGAACCTGCCAATACCGTGGTCGTGTCTAATTCGGTTAAATGGACTGTAGTGCATCCCAATTCACTCAGTATCGGCGGCGACTGGCGGATCAGCCAGAATGTGATCATTAACTACGGAATGCGCTGGATACTGGATACCAAGGGTAAATCACAGGCTTTTATTCCCGTGGCGGGCATATCCTGTATGATGCGATAAATAATCAATTAACAAACCATAAAACAAACACCAATGAAAAAAGTACTTTTTGGGGCATACCTGTTTTTTGCCATCAGTGTGCCGTTTGCTGGCTGGTCCCAGACTATTTCAGGGACGACAGTCCTTAAATCACCGGCTACCCTTTCAGTAAATACAGATCTGAGGCTGATCAGGCCTAATCCGACTGATGTATTCAGTACCACTTTCAATCTGTCAGCTACCGGGAAAAATGATATCAACGCCTATTTACTTTGTTATCTCTCCACCCTGATCTATCCGGATTATATGGCATTAAAACTCAATAACAACACAGAGGCTTTCCTTACAAAAATGCATACAAATCCGGATGCTTTTGAAGTGGAGTATAAGCGGGTTATTGCACCCTTATTTAATAATCCGGTCATTGAATTTTTTCATGAATCAGACAGGTTAGGCTATGACCCCGAAGCCATGGTCATCAGCACATCAACCGCCAATTTTGTGATCTTCCGGGGTACTGATAGAGTAGGAAGTAACAACCCGGGTATTTTATATAATGTAGCCGAATGGATATCTACCGATTTTGATGCAATACCGATGCAGGTGCCTGGTCTAACTGGAAAAGTTATTACAGGAATGTGGAAGTCACTCGAGTATCAGGGGTTTGCAAACAAGTTATATAATTACCTGTTGACTAAAGGAGGTACAAGCAAAAAATTATGGATTGCCGGTCATAGTCTTGGGGCTGGTCAAGCCCAAATATTCGGGATGTTCGCCGCTAAAAAAGGTCTGGTGGCCCAGGGCCTTTATGGGTTTGCAGCTCCCAATCCCGGTGACCAGCAATTTGTGAATGAAATGGACCGGCTGTTTCCGAACAACCGCTTCCAGCGTTTTGAATTTATTGATGATCCGATTACCGTGCTGTCCAGTGCATTTGGTTATGCTCCCGGAGGAACCCGGGTGTATTACAAGGATATCAATACGGTTGAATTCAACAAGAGTGAGAGAAGCATTGCTGAAGTTGGAGGAATAATTCCTGGTGTGATGGCGGTGGCAAAAAACGGAGTGACAGATCTCATTAACGGGCTATCGGGCGGCCGACTTCACCTGGATAATTTGATGGGCACCAGTTCTTTCTGTTACCATCATCCCACCTGGTACCTCAAATCAGCCTATCAGCAGCTAACTTCAACGGAAAGAGCAAAAATGCCTGATCCTTTAAGTCTGCCGGGTTCCGGTGATGCTGCCTGTGATGCAAACACTCTGAAAAGAGCAAAAAATGCAAACTCAGATTTCTTTGTCTGGGCCGGTGAAAAAATGACCGGTGCCTTAGAAACTGCAGCGGCAACCGCAAATGCTGCAGTTAAAACAATCAGTTTTACGGCAAATACTATTATAAGTAATGTAACAGGCACTGCCATAACTGAGGGAGATTATTACATTATCAGTTATCCTTCTAAGGAACGGCTTGGATTAAATGAACAAAACGGATTTAATAATGCGAGTGATATGCGTCTGACAACATCCAGGAGCAAAGTAAAAGTCAAAAGGTTTGGGACAATCGGCTATGTAATTGAATTCGGAACCAATACTGTGAATGGATTATTTGGGCCTGAAACCAAAACCTATGTACTCGATAGTGAAGGGGCAAGTCTTTACCAGAGTGGCTCCTCCGAGATACAATTATGGGAAAAAAATAATTTTCCATTGGTCAGTTTGAATCAGCGTTGGTTGTTTGTCAATCTTGAAGGGAATAAATACCTTATTAAAAATCTCGAAAACGGCAAAGTGCTGGATGCGCATAACAACAATATCAGTACTACTTCGTGCGGGGTCAAGACCTACCGGCCAATTGATAACGATCAAACCCAGATTTGGGTGTTGGAAAAAATAAATTAAAATTTTAAAACACAATTATGCGCATACAATATACCGGTTTATGTGCTGTTGCCTTTCTCTGGCAATCCTTTTTGCAGGCACAACGGCCGCAGTTCCCGATAATCAGGTTTCAGCCTTTAAAATCAGGTCAGCTTGCTTATAAGCCATTTACGCTGACGGATTTTTCCAAAACAGATAAGTTAAAAGGTGAAAATGACCTGATCACATTACCCAATAAAAAGAAAGTTACGGTGGGTAGTTATCTCCGGACAATTAATACAATAGAAAAGAATCTTTCAGAAATCGGAATCAGCAGGGATCGTACGCAGTTGACCGTGGTGGCATCAGCCTATAAACCTTTAAAGCCGGTACCTTCAGTGGTTATAAAGGCGCCTGGCGTCCAGCCGGTATTGCTCAGTAAAGCCTCTGTTAGTAACAGGTTCTCACTGAGCCGTATTCCATTGTCAGAAAAAGCAGTTGCGTTAAGCAAAGTAAAATCCCAGCTGACGGGAACCCTGCAAACTGATGCAGATTTATTGCCGAATGAACCCTTTAATACTGCAGAGGAATTAACCCTGCCGGAATTCAAAGTGGCAGACTATGGGGTAAAAGTAAAAGCCTCTTACACGCAGAAGGGAATCCTTGATCCGTTCAGTTTAAGCGGAACGAGGCTGAAGGATGATTCATTGAGATTGCTGATTAAAAACACTTCGAATGAATTTACTATAGGGTTTAATGTCAGTATTACTGCCGATATACCGGCACTTGGTAATTTTCCGGTATATAAACTGGAATCAGAATTTGCCAGTAAGGCCAACAAAGATCAAAAGCATAAAAGCCGGGCAAAATTACAAGTACTGGAAAGAATCCTGTTGAATGAAAATGTTTCACCATCCGGGGATAATTATTCCTATCATAAGGATGCCATTTATAACACCAAGCAAAAATTGGGTGCTGCTGATATTTTTAATTATGGACTGAATGTATTGTTGCCGGTTGACCTGTACCTGATCAGCACTGGTGTGGGGGCTGAGTTTAATATGGATATCAGCCGGACCGGTGTGGGTGGTACTGTATCCCCGATCATCACACAGTCAATAATACTTGAAACATCGGCTTCTGAAACGACAGGACCGGTGGCTGATCTGCTCAATTTTGATGTGCTTGACATTGGGGTGGGGGGGGAGCTTCGTCTGCTCCAGGGAAGTTTGGATTTCGGGGGTAACGCCGGGCTGGCAGTGAACAATGGTGGGTTACAGTTTATAAACGACACCTACAATGCCGCCAGTCTTAAAATGCTCAGGGGCCGTTTGTACACATTTTATACCTATCCGGTATACACCTGCAATAGTATTTTTAGCGTCCTGGATCCTGGCTGCTACGCAGTCAGAAGAGTGGAAAATAATTTTTTTGATACGGGGTCCTTTTTAGAATTTGAGCGGGTACTTTCGGATGATTTTAAAGGCAAAAACCTGAAGTGGAAATAAGCAAAGCATGAAAAAGTATTTTTTTCTGCTTTTTATAGTTGGTTTTCTGAATACGTTTGATCTGGAAGGCCAGACTCAGCGGTCAGGGTATTACCGATTCCGGTTAAAAGAGCAGGTTATGGCGGATTACCATAACCTGCTTGATACCGCCACAGGACGTAATTACCGGACGTTTGAAAAGTATTTGGCAGGACGGTTGTTTGTATGTTGTTTCAATGACAGTTCGGTGTTTTTGCACTGGTATCCGGACACTTTGATCGAACAAAGTAAACCTGTACACACGGATGGAGCAGGTTGGAAAGCAGTCTTCAGAACAGGTGCAGATGAGCAGTGGGATGCCACCTTATATTCGGATACTATTATACCTCCTTACTGGCTGAACCAACTGAAAATTATTGCGGGATCTATTCGTTTCAAAATGGGAAATAGTTTCCAGTCTGCTGAGCCATCACCGGATGGTTTTTTCAATGTGGCTTACAACATCAGGGAAAAGAACCGGAATGGTATCCGGGTGGAAAAAACAAAGGAAGCCATTTATCCGCCAGGCATTCAGGTTTACCGTATCTGTATCGACAGCTTCATGGCTGTGTATAATTACAATCAGCAATCCGAAATGCTTCTAGATGGGTTCAGCTATGAAGTAAAACGGCAGAAAATTGGGCAACGGGTTCTGGCAAGAGTGACCAGTGAAACAGTGGTGGAATCCTGCGCTAATTTTTTTGATAGCGTGCCCGATACAACAGGATGGGAGCATGTATATACAACGCCCCATCCTGTTTTTGCCAGGACTGGTTATGCAGAAAGAGCCAGGAAACAGGCTTTGAATTACGACCCAGTGTATTCTTTAAAAGCGATCTTTCAGCCGGATCATAAAAATGGGATCGATACAGGACTGCAGCTTACCGGCAGAATACGATCATCTATACTGAGAGGCAGCCTGCCCTACAAAGCAATAAGGGAAGTTCTGGATACGGTTTCTTCAGCGTCTAAGCTATACTCTATACTCGAGGATGCACTTGTTGAAGCCGGAACTGAAGAGGCACAGGATTTATTGGCAGACCTGGCAGGAAGGCAAGGGGAATCTGCCATTTTTTATAAAAGGCTTATCATTAAAGCCGGTATTACCGCACCTCTGCAAAGTGAAAAATTACTGGCGAAGCTGAGTGCGTTCAGAGCCGATACCGCAAATCGTTTTCTTGCCTCTGTTTCTGGTCTGGCACTGGCCAACAACGCGGATCTCATGAAAGCTGAAGGGATGCGGAGGGAACGGTTGAAAATTCTAGATTTGCTGAGGAACAGTTTTTTAAATTCCGATCATCAGCAATCAGATTCCCTGCAATGGCTGCAGGAAGCCGGAAATGCAGGAGACGAACAGGTATTATCGTTGGCAGCCTATTGTTTAAACTTCAATACTGGTGAATTATACCAGGAAGCACTATATAGCCTTCGGTTTATTAACGGGGCAATGGTGGATAGTATATTGGCTAGTCAGATGATTATTCATGGAAAAGAAAACCTGGGTATACTAACCGATATCTGTAAACTAAGATATCCTTCAAAAAAAATCCGCTATGCTTTTTATCAATTGATACAAATGAACCGGAGTTTGCCTTTGTCATCTGTACAGCCATTTATTGATTACCTGGTTTCATGGAGGGATGAAATTAAATCCCTTACTGCTGAACTCTTGCAGGCAGGCTCAGGGATGCAGGAATTCAAAAACTACATCAGGGGAACACTTCAGTAGATCATTTTATTTACAGGGTAAGACGACGTGTGATACTTAAAGGATTTGTTTATTTAGCCTGATCAGAATAACCTTCATCCCTTTTTTCTTCCAGTACCGGTTCATTCAGCTTTACCACATGTGCCTTGCGTCTTTTCGCCCGGCTCATCATAGTCATATTCAGCATTTCTACAATAAAGGAGAACGCCATCCCGAAATAAATATAATTTTTCAGGTGAAGCTGGTGCGCGGCATCACTGTCCCATCCTTCAATGATCAGGCTTAATCCGATCATCACCAGGAAGGAGAGAGCCAGCATTTTCAGCGTGGGGTGCTTATGGATAAAGCCGGCAATAGCCGGACTGAACAGAAACATGATGGTCATGGCAATGACTACCGCGGCAATCATGATCTCCACATGTTTCGCCGTACCGCCGGCTGTAATAATACTGTCAAAAGAGAAAACAGCATCAATGAGTACAATCTGGCCAATAGCCTGGCCAAAACCCAGGGGCTTCTGATTGCGCAACGACTCATTTGGATCTTCACCTTCCAGTTTATGGTGAATTTCCATCACCGATTTATAGATCAGGAATAATCCACCTGCCAGCATCACGATACTGGCCAGATCAAATCCTTTACTACCCAGGGTAAAAACAGATTTTCCTTTTTGTGACAAAAGCCAGCCAAGTCCCATGAGCAGCAAACTGCGCATCAGGATTCCGGTGACCATCCAGGCTCTGCGGGCCCTTTTTTGTGATTTATCGCCTTTCAGGCGGTTCAGGATGATACTGACAAAAATGACATTATCAATGCCCAGCACCACTTCAAGGATGACAAGGACAAAGAAACTGATGATACTCTCACTGGTAAACAGGTATTCCATAATGCTGAAGAAAGGGCAAAACTAATGATTTGCAGGTGAATGATATTCAGATAAAGCCGGATCAGGAAAGCAGGCTACGGGTGATTTTTTTTACAATGGCTGGACCTACATATATAAAACCCGTCCATACCTGCACCAGCGGAGCACCACTGTTGAGTTTTTCCTTCGCATCTGCCCCGGTAAAAATGCCACCCGATGCGAGCACTGGTATTTTCCCCTCCGTTTTATGAATTAAGTATTTTAAGACTTCTGTACTTCTCTTTTGTAAAGGTTTCCCACTTAAACCTCCTGTCTCCCGACTCACGACTCCTGACTCCTGACTGAGCCCTTCCCGGCTGATCGTTGTATTCGTTGCCACCAGTCCGTCGAGTTTTATCTCCAGTGCCAGTGCGGCCACATCATCCAGTTGTTCATTGGTCAGGTCAGGGGCGATTTTTAATAAAATGGGGCGTTGCAGTTCTTTTCCTGCATTGAGCTGTTGCAGGTGTACCAATATTTTCCGCAGGGATTCTTTTTCCTGCAGTTCCCGCAGACCAGGTGTATTGGGCGAGCTCACATTCACCACAAAATAATCCACATAATCATGGAGGGCATTGAAACAAATCTCATAATCCTTCCAGGCCTCTTCATTCGGCGTTACTTTATTCTTCCCGATATTCCCCCCAATGATCATCCTGTAAGAAGATCTGGCTGTTGACTCCCGACTCCCGACTCCCGACTCCCGACTATCCCTCCATTTCCTCAACCTCCCCGCCACCAATTCCACCCCTTCATTATTAAATCCCATCCGGTTGATCAGGGCCTTGTCTGCGGGCAAACGAAAAACACGGGGTTTGTCATTACCGGGTTGTGCCTTTGGGGTGACAGTCCCTGTTTCCACAAAGCCAAAACCAAGGCATTCCAGTTCCCGGAGGTATTCAGCATTCTTATCGAAACCGGCGGCCAGGCCGACCGGATTCCGGAAAGGCAGTCCCAGGAATAATGTATTCAGCCGTTTGTCTTCATGTGTAAATAATGAACGGAGGATAGAACGGCCAGGACCGGTACTGCAAATAAGCCGGAGCATTTTCATGGAGAAATAATGGACGGCTTCAGGCGAAAAATGGAACAGGATGCTGCGGAGTAATTGGTACATAATAAAACTTATTGCTGGCTGTTGATTTTATCGATGATATCCTGGCTCAACAGCAAGGGGGTGATCATTTCGTCATTCTTGAAATTGATGAATGTCCATTCCGGAGATAAAATATCCCTGATTGCGAGGAGCGGGGTATGGACCCGGATAATAATTTTTTTGCTGGCCGCATCATAACGGGCATTCCCTTCCCCGTACTTAGTTGACAGAAGGGAACTGATCTGTTCCATTTTCTCAGGTGTAGCTGAACTGTCCTCTTCCATTTTTTTATACTGCATCCGCAGGATCATGGAATAATCTATTTTTAAAAAAGACCCTTCATCAGTGGTTAACAACGGGTAAAACTTAACGGTCTGAAGCGAATCCACTTCAATGACCATTTCTTCATTATCAAATGCATTTTTCATGATTTCCAGCATCTGCTCCCGGGGAACGATCGTAAAGAGTTTGGGATAAGTATAATCCAGGACCCCGTTAAAATCTTTCAGGTGGTTCAGGTTCAGGAATCGATGGAGCCTGTTCAGCAGGCTGCTGTCGGGCTGGGCATAACTACTGTAACTCAGGGTAGTTAAAACAAATAGGAGGAGATACTTTTTCATCAGAAATTACCCAAAGAAACTCCATGGCCACGGGCCGGCAAAAACTTTTTTTCATCAATTTAATAACCATTATTTTTGATACAGAAAGTTGCATAAACAACTAAAATGAGTCTGGGCTTTACTGTTTGAAATTTAGAAGAAATCCTGGTATCGGAGGACACTTCTGTAAACGGAAACTGCCGCCAAACATCTAAACGTCTAAACCACTAAACTTTACAATTACTATGCAGGAAGCTTATATCGTAGCCGGTTACCGCAGTGCGGTAGGTAAGGCCAAGAAGGGAGGATTCCGTTTTACCCGTCCGGATGATCTGGCGGTAACTGTGATCAAAGGATTGCTGGCCTCTTTGCCTTCACTGGATCCCAAAAGAGTGGATGATGTGATTGTCGGGAATGCTGTGCCGGAGGCCGAACAGGGGCTGCAGGTGGGGCGTATCATTGCCGCCCGTGCCCTCGGTTATGAAGTACCCGGACTGACTATCAACCGCTATTGTGCGTCAGGATTAGAGAGTATTGCTATAGCCACGGCGAAGATCAGGATGGGCATGGCAGATTGTATTGTAGCTGGCGGAGTCGAAAGTATGAGTCTCGTGCCCACAGCCGGCTGGAAAACAGTGCCGGCCTATTCTATTGCCAAAGACGAACCGGATTATTATCTCAGTATGGGACTGACGGCAGAAGCTGTCGCAAAAGAATTTTCGGTAAGCCGGGAAGCACAGGATGAATTTTCATATCACTCCCATCAGAAAGCCATCGCAGCTATACAGGCCGGGCATTTTAAATCAGGGATACTCCCGGTAACGGTGGACGAGATTTACCTGGATGCCAAAGGCAAAAAGCAAAAAAGGAATTATATCGTGGATACTGACGAAGGTCCGCGTGCAGATACCTCGATCGAAGCACTGGCCAAACTGAAACCTGCTTTTGCAGCAGGTGGTTGTGTCACCGCAGGTAACTCTTCCCAGACTTCTGATGGGGCCGCTTTTGTAGTAGTGATGAGTGAAAAAATGATCCATGAACTCGGGTTAAAACCCATTGGGCGTCTCGTGAGTTCTGCCGTTGCCGGTGTTCATCCCCGGATTATGGGAATCGGACCCGTGGCTGCCATCCCGAAAGCACTGAAACAAGCCGGTTTAAACCTGTCGGATATTGACCTGTTGGAACTGAATGAGGCTTTTGCATCCCAGTCAATTGCAGTCATCCGCGAAGCCGGATTGGATCCAGCTAAAGTCAATATCAATGGAGGAGCCATTGCCCTGGGCCACCCGCTGGGTTGTACCGGATGTAAGCTGACTATTCAAAACCTGAATGACCTGAAACGCCTGAATAAAAAATACGGAATGATCAGTGCCTGCGTCGGCGGCGGACAAGGTATTGCAGGGATTATTGAGAATATCAGTTAATTTTTTTATGTAAGATTTCCTTTATACGTACAAAAGATAAAAGCGGGATTGTATCAATGAAAAGATGCAATCCCGTTGTATTTAAGACTAACTTCATCAGGGATGCCGGGCTCTATGAACCAGTAGGGTATACCCGTGCCTTTTAAAACAATTTCTTTTCCGTTAAAACACGCTCCCGGATATAAATCATTTATCCGGTATTTGCTGAACATTAAAAAACAAACAATGAAACCAAATCTGCTGCTGATCCCTGTACTGCTTCTTTTTTCGGGTAGCCAAATAACCGCACAACACAATCCGGCGGACAATGCTTCGGATACAAGTAACCCGGTTAAAAAAATTGCTCCGGCATTAAATATTATCAAAGTAAACCTGACTGCTCTGCCATTAAAGCAGTATTCACTCCAGTATGAGCGGGTACTCAACCGGAAATTTTCGGTTGCCCTTGCTATCCGTGTAATGCCGGAATCCTCTCTTCCCTTTAAACAGGCCATCCTCGATGCAGTCGGTGATGATCCGGATACCCGGGATGTACTTGATAAATTTCAGATGAGTAATATGGCCATCACCCCGGAGTTTCGTTTTTATCTCAGCAAAAGAGGCTATGGCCGCGGATTTTACCTGGCCCCTTTTTACCGGTATGCCAGTTATAAAACGAGCAAATTGGAATTCAATTACGACGACGGTAACGGCGGACAGGAAACCATCAATATGACCGGTAAACTGACCAGCCACACCGGCGGATTATTGCTGGGTGCCCAGTGGCCGCTGGGTAAGAAACTGGTATTGGACTGGTGGATCCTGGGACCGCATTATGGTGCCGGTAACGGATTATTCAGTGGCGTTTCTTCCCAGACAATGACACCGGCAGAGCAGGATGACCTGCGTACCCAACTGGAAGACATCGATATTCCACTCACCAATAAAAAAATACTGGTAACCGCCAATAGCGCCAGTCTTGAACTGGATGGACCCTGGGGTGGCATCAGGGCAGGATTTTCATTGGGTATTCGGTTCTGAGTATAGTTGGTGTTATCACCAACTATATGTAGTTTTTGTTATCACCAACTAGACTCACTCACTGACCGCAACCGCTATCCGCGAATCTGCAGTACCATAATATAAAAACCATTTGTTTTTAAACCGTACGAGTCCTTCAACAAAACATACTTCATTTACTTCACCGGTGCGTTCATACGCTTTACCAGGATGAATGAAACTGGAATCCGTTCTGTCAATTAAATTGATAGGTAACTTTTTGTCAAACAAGGCCTGTCCGGCACTGTACGTAAACTTCGGTAAAAGTGTATCATTATAATTGGCAGCATTACTGCCATTATATATCAACAGAATGCCTTCGTCCCTGAGCAATGCAAACGGACCAGGTTCGACCAGGCGGCTGTCAAACCGGCCCGGTCGGGGATGCAATACTTTAATCAGCTTATGATCCTCTTCGTTTTCGCAGGGAACCCAATGGATTAAGTCTTCAGAATAGGCCATGAACAGATCTGTATCACCGAAATACATCCAGTATTTACCGTTAATTTTTTCAGCAATCAGTTTATCACCAGTTTGTTTTACTACAATGGCACCTGATTTCGACCAGGTATCTTTATATTTACCTGTACCAAGTACAGGGCCATGTTTTTGCCAGTGCATTAAATCCATTGAACTGGCAAGGCAAAGTCTTGCCGTTTTCCCGTCATAGGATGTATAGGTTAATATATACCGGCCGCCTGCATCCTCTACTATCCGGGGATCTTCCACCCCTCCCTTCCATTCCCAGGCAAACATTGCATCTTTGGCAGGGTAGAATACGGGTTCCGGTTTTTTGATAAAATGTAAACCATCCTCACTGATTGCCAGCCCGATCCTGGAAGTCATGAACTGATCCTGGGCCCTGTAAAGCAAAAACACTTTACCATCCTTAACCACCGCGGCCGGATTCAATACATTCCGGGATTCCCAGTTCACTATTTGTTGACTGACCGGACAGGTAAATACCTGAGAAGTATCGGGTAAAAGGATAGGGTTCAGGCTGTCTGTCTTCACAAAGGGCCCGATTGTCCAGGAATTATCCGGTACTGTTTTTTTGTTTTCGGGTTGGCCGCAACCTGCCAGGATAAGAAACAGGCTGGCAATAATTAGTTTCATAATCTGTGATTGACTGAACAGGGAAGTTAAGTTTTTTAAAGCTGTAGCCGATCCACCCCCCTTTGTTTCGTCTTTTGGTCCATTTTTGGCTGTAAATCAGACAGTTTTCTGAATTTATCCGTATTAAAATAAAATATAAGATAAAAGAGAGCTTGCTTAAACCTTTTTGTATTTTACCCTTCTGAAATCTTTCTTTTACCCGGGACTAAACCTATTGTTTTATGGACAGACGTGAGTTTCTCAAAACCCGCCGCAAAAAAGCTGATGCGCCGGTTGAAATGACAAAACCCTTTCGTACGCAGTCGGGTATAGCAGCTTATTCCGGCGCCTGGACCGAACAGGAAGTCATTCATTTGCTCAAACGAACCATGTTTGGCGCCAAACCGGCGGATATCAGCTATTTCAGGTCCAGGTCCATGAGCCAGGCTGTAGATGAATTACTCAGTCCGACTGCTCCGCAACCTAATCCCCCGGTAAAAGAATACGCCACTTCCACCACTCCCGGGGTAACTCCGGATGGTAATATTGTGCAGGGAACCACCTGGATCAATGATATTAACAGCGACGGTACCGTGCAGTCTCAGCGAAGAGGCTCCTATAAAAAATGGTGGACAGGGGTGCTGGTCAATCAGGATCGTAGTATCCGCGAGAAACTGATCATGTTCTTGGTGGATCATTTTGGCAACGAAGCCAGTGAAGTAGGGAATGCCAACTGGAATTACAAACAACACAGCCTGATCCGGCAATATGCCCTGGGAAATTATAAAGAACTGGTCAGGGAGATCACAAAAGATATATCCATGCTCCGCTATCTCAATGGATACCTTAATAATAAAAATGCACCGGATGAAAACTATGCCCGTGAATTGATGGAACTGTTCACCCTGGGTAAGGGGCCCGGTTCCCAGTATACAGAGAATGATGTAAAGGAAGCAGCCAAGGTATTAACCGGCTGGCAGATCAATGGTACAACGTATACCTCTGTATTTACATTAAGCAGGCATACCACCACCAATAAGACATTTTCTGCTTTCTTCAATAATACAGTAATCACCGGCCGCAATACGGCCACCGCCGGTGACCTCGAACTCGCCGACCTGCTCAATATGATTTTTGCACAGCAGGAGGTCGCCAGGTACCTGGTGCGTAAAATGTACCGCTGGTTTGTTTACTATGCGATAGATGCCGCCACGGAGACCAATGTGATTGAACCGTTGGCTGAAATTTTCCGGAGTAATAATTATGAATTAAAACCTGTTTTGTCTGCCCTTTTCAAGAGCGAACATTTTTATGATATGCTCAACCGTGGCTGTATGATCAAGACACCGGCGGATATTGTCATCGGATCCATGCGGGAAATGAATATTGCCTTTCGTCCGGAAACAGACTGGGATACGAATTACGGTTTATGGAACACCTTTAACTCCTGGATAGTGAATATGGGGCAGAATATGCATGATCCCCCCAACGTATCCGGGATGCCCGCTTATTACCAGGAGCCATCTTTCCACGAAATCTGGATCAACTCAGATTCTCTGCCCAAGCGTAACCAGTTTACCGATACCATGATCAATACCGGCTATTCCCGGAATGGTTTCAGGGTACAATTTAACTGTGTGGCTTTTGCACAAACACTGACGAATCCGGGTAATCCCAATGACCTGATCGATGAGGCGATGCGGATCTTTTTCCGGAATGACTTATCGGCACAGAGCAAGAGCCAGATCAAGACTCAGATCCTGCTCACCGGACAGCAATGGGATTATTACTGGACCAATGCATGGACCGCTTATATCTCCAATCCCACGACCGCCAATTTCAACACCGTGAATACAAGGCTGAAATCATTGTTTCAATATTTATTTAATTTATCAGAATACCAGCTGGCCTAGTTTCATTTAATACTTAATCAGATCAAATGAAAAGAAAAGATTTTTTACTAAACGCTTTACCTGCAGCTGCCCTTTTGCCGGAAGTCATCAATGGGTATTCGGTGAAAGCCTTTCACCAGCATTCGCCACTGGTACAGGCCCTGATGCGCGGGCAAACGGTTACTGATCATGTATTGGTGATTGTGCAGTTATCCGGCGGAAACGACGGACTGAATATGGTGATTCCCGTAGCGGATTATGCAAAATATTATAATGCGCGAACCAATATCGCGATTCCTGAAAACAGGGTATTGCCAATTGCCGGGGTGAATGGCACCGGGCTTCATCCCTCTATGACCGGTTTACAAACCTTATTTGCCGAAAGCAAGGCCAAACTGGTACAGGCCGTGGGTTATCCGCAGCCCAATTTCTCGCATTTCCGTGCTACCGATATCTGGATGAGTGCTTCGAACAGTAATCAGGAAGTATATAGCGGATGGGCAGGCCGCTATCTCAATTATGAATTTCCTGATTTTCCGACCGGGTATCCGAGCACAACGATGCCCGACCCGCTGGCTATTCAGATCGGTTCCACCACCACACTCACTACCCAGGGACCTACAGCCAATATGGGCATGAGTATAACCAATCCTACCAATTTTTATAACCTGGTGAATGGTACCACAGATCCGGTACCGGCCACACCTGCCGGTAAGGAATTAAAATATATCCGCCAGGTCAACCAGCAAACCCAGAAATATTCCACGGTTATAAAAAATGCCGCGAATTCCATTACGCAACAGGTGACCTATCCCACAGGTAATTCACTGGCCGATCAGTTGAAAATCGTGGCACGACTCATCGCGGGGGGATTGAAGACAAGAGTCTATATGGTCAGCTTCGGTGGATTTGACACACACTCAGTACAGGTAGGAGCCACGGATACAACTACAGGTAGCCATGCCACTTTACTTCAACGGGTATCCGATGCTATTAAGGCTTTCCAGGATGACCTGAAGTTTCAGAATGTAGAAGACAGGGTGGTGGGAATGACTTACAGTGAATTTGGCCGCCGGATCAAATCCAATTCCAGTACCGGGACCGACCATGGGGCTGCTGCCCCGATGTTTTTATTCGGCAGTAATATTGATGCGGGTATGCTGGGCGTAAACCCAACCCTGCCCACGAGCGCCACGGTGAATGATAATATTCCGATGCAGTATGATTTCCGCAGTATTTATTCCACGCTGCTTGAAAAATGGTTCTGCCTGGAAAAAACGGTGGTGGATTCCCTTTTCCCACCGAATATAAACAGCCAGTTACAAAGTCTCTCCATCATCAAAGCCGGGGCCTGTAGTGGCATCACGCCACCTCCGCCAGCTTCTACTGATGTGTTGATTACCAATTACCCCAATCCGTTTACCAGCAGTACTACCATAAAGTTCACTACGGCAGGCGGACATACATTTATTCAGATCATTGATACATTAGGGCGGGTGATCAGGGTATTAACTGATCGTGATTACAACGCCGGTACCTATACCCTGGACTTTAACAGCGATGGCTTACCCACGGGTATTTATTATGCGCGTTTCCAGAATGGGGTGACTCAGCAGGTGAGGGCGATGATGAAAGTGCGCTAAGAGTTGTCAGATGTGAGTTGTCAGATGTCAGGAAACAGCCAATGCTACAAGCTGCTGGCTGTTATTTGTTAGGGGCTTCCTGAGAATAACATCTTAATTAACTACAGCGTCTCTTTTACGAGAACTGCTCGTAACAATTAGCCCGCTACCCGAACCTGGTCTGTTGTCAGTTGTCATCCCGAAGCATCGGGAGTCAGGAAACAGCCTCTATTCACGGGATATTCTTTTAAAAACATTTTCCTCTTTTCATATTTCGAAGCGGAATATTCGTGTCATCCTGAGTAGTCCCGCAAAAGATTTTTTGCAGGGGTAATGAGAAATATTATGCGGGACGTATCGAAGGTTCGTACTTCGAACTTCGTACTTCTGACTTCGTGTTTTTTCAGTCGCTCTGCCGGTGGCCCGCATTCACCCAATCCGTAATTTTTTGCCGGTCTGCTACTGTTAATGGACTATTAGGAGTCTGTGGCATAAAAGAAGGATTGCCATCTACAGCCCTGGCTTTAATGCGATCCCAGCTCGATACGATAGCCGTATCAGTATCAAAATTCTTTCCACCATTTACTGCCCCATTCAGATGACAAGGGCCGCAATACCCGCCCACACCTCCGGTGCCGGCGATGAGTTGTTTCACCAGGGCATATTTGGGACCATAATTGAAAATGGTAATCTGCGTGGTGTCTGTACAACCTTTCTGGTTCTTTACAATAATGCGGTAATCGCCGGGGGCCAGGTTGGAGAATAGGGGGGAGGTTTGAAAAGCGGCACTGTTCAGTTGGTAGCTGATCGTATCTCCCACAGGTGAAGTAATGGTAAGTGTGCCGTTATTGGATGTACCAACTGATTCAGTTTTGAAAAACTGGATATCATAACTTACTCCCAGGCAGGGGTCCGGCAAGGGATTGTCATTTTTAGAACAGGCCAGGAACAGGCTCCCGGTCGCCAGGAAATAGGTACATATCGCTAATTTCTTCCGCATATAATTGATTTGCCGGTCAGTAAATTAAGGATTCTTTGCCGGATAAGGAACTCTGACTGTAAAAGAACCAGCGGGATTAGCCGGTTGAAAAATTTATTTGTATGAAACGTCGTTGCATTTTACATTTGCAACATAGTTACAAAATATGAAACAAAAACTGACCTGTTTTTTATGGGCATTGTTTGCTTTTAACGCCGTGTCGGCACAGGAAAATCTGGCCCAGGGGAAAGATCGTTTTATAGTGACAGAACCGGTTAAGGTAAAAATGACCGGGAAGATTACAGATAGTAAGACCGGAGAGTTGCTGGCAGGCGCCTATATCTATTTTACTGATGATAAGATGGGTACCAGCAGTGATGTAAATGGTATATATGTACTGACTAATATTCCCCCGGGACATCATGTGGTGGAAGTTTCGTTTACCGGGTACAGTACATTGGTGGAGCATATCGAGATTAATGCTGATATGCAGAAGGACTTTGCCCTTTCAACACGCATCGTCGAAAACCAGGGAGTGGTGATTACGGGAGTATCCGGTGCAACCAGTATCCGTAAGGCACCGGTGCCGGTCACTTCAATAAAAAAAGCAACTTTATTACAAACCACATCAGGAAATATTATTGATGCCCTGAGTCATGTGCCGGGTGTGTCACAAATTTCCACCGGACCGGCTATTGCTAAACCCATCATCCGCGGACTGGGAGCCAACCGTGTGGTTACCGTTAATGATGGTATACGGCAGGAAGGGCAGCAATGGGGGGATGAACACGGGATCGAGATTGATGAGATGAGTGTGAGTAAAGTTGAAATTCTCAAAGGACCAGCTTCACTGATGTATGGCAGTGATGCACTGGCGGGTGTGGTCAATTTTATTACCAATGTACCTGCACCCGAAGGGACGATCCGGGGCAACTGGCTAAGCAACTACCAGTCGAATAATGGTTTACTTGCCAACAATATCAGTATTGCCGGAAATAAAAACGGAATTAACTGGAATGTGTATGGATCTCATAAATCAGCCGGGGATTATAGAAACAAACACGACGGCCGTGTACTGAACTCCCGTTTCAATGAAAAAAACCTGGGAGGTTACCTGGGGGTTAATAAAAGCTGGGGCTACAGCCATTTAATTTTCAGCCGCTTTGACCAGCGCCTTGGACTCGTGGAAGGGGACAGGGACAATGCCACCGGCCGGTTTATACTTTTTGCCGGTACCGCCCTTGAGCGGATCGCCACTGAGGATGACCTGCGTTCCCGTAAATTGTTTACACCGAATCAGCGCGTACAGCACTATAAACTGGTCAGTGATAATAATTTTGCCATTGGTAAAAGCCGCCTGAAGCTCAACCTGGGTTTTCAGGATAATCTCCGTAAAGAATTTGGTAATGCCGAAGATCCGGAAGAGCAGGAATTATTCTTTGATCTGAAAACAATCAACTACAACCTTCAATGGCAGCTTCCTGAAATGAAAGAGTGGCATACCAGTTTCGGTATTAACGGAATGCAGCAGGAGAACCGGAATAAAGGGACGGAAGTATTGATCCCTGAATATGACTTGTTTGATATCGGTGCCTTTGTTTATTTCCAGCGATTCTTTAAGGACGGTACCCTGAGCGGGGGACTTCGTTTCGATAACCGTTCGGTGGATGGGAAAGAATTTTTTGAAGGAACAGTGGAAAAATTCAAAGCGTTTTCGCGTCAATTTTCCAATATTTCGGGCAGCCTTGGGGTAAGTTATGAACCCGCAGAACAGGTTACTGTAAAAGCGAATATTGCCCGGGGTTTCCGTGCACCCACGCTGGCTGAACTGGCGAGTAATGGTACCCATGAAGGAACGAACCGTTACGAATATGGTTCCACTGACCTGACTTCTGAGACCAGCCTGCAACTGGATGGAGGTATTGATCTCGACTATGAACATTTCAGTTTGGGGCTGTCCGCATTCTATAACCGCATCAATGATTTTATTTTTTACCGTAAACTGGAATCCGTCTACGGAGGAGATTCGCTGGTGAATGTGGACGGGGAAGATATAAATGCCTTTGTCTTTAACCAGCATCACGCACAATTATCCGGATTGGAGTTTACCCTTGATATTCATCCACACCCTATTCACTGGCTGCATTTTCAAAATAATTTCTCTTTTGTCAGGGGCCGCTTTGATGATTTGCTCGATGGCTTCAGACCCGGCAGTGATAACCTCCCCCTGATCCCAGCACCCCGCTGGACCAGCGAGCTACGGGCAGATTTTAAGAAAGCGGGCAAATCTCTCCGTAGTTTTTATGCCCGGCTGGAAGGGGATCAAACATTTAAGCAGGATAAATTTTTCAGTGGCTACGATACGGAAACATCCACCAATGGGTATTTTCTCCTGAATGCGGGCCTGGGTGCTGATATCACCAATGCCAGAAAGAAAACTCTTTTCAGTCTGCACCTTGGCGTCATGAATATTGGTAATGTAGCCTGGCAGAATCACCTGAGCCGGCTGAAATACACCGCCGAAAACCTCCTGACCGGAAGAACAGGGGTGTTCAATGCTGGGCGCAACTTTTCCGTCAAACTGAATGTGCCGCTGGAGTTTAGGTTGAAGTAATTTTTCTGTTGCCATCCTTCTGCATGGTTCGACAGGCTCACCATGACAAGAGCCACTTCTTCTTTCCCGGTAAGAAAGGGGACAGTCCGGTGTCACCCTTCGACACGCTCAGGGTGACAACTGTTGACTGCCGACTGCTGACTGCTGACTGCCTACTTTTCCCGACCTTTATCCCATGGAAATCTCCCTGACCACGCCGGCACTCCTGTTCCCGGCCATCTCCCTGCTGCTGCTGGCCTATACCAACCGTTTTCTGGCCCTGGCCAACCTTGTACGCAAATTACACGATGAGTATATAGAGACCCGTTATCAGCACGACGAGTTTAAAGAGACACATCAGCGGAAGATCATCCTTTCGCAGATCAAAAACCTGCGTCGGAGAATCAACCTGATCCGGTATATGCAGGGGCTGGGCGTTTTCAGTTTCCTGGGCTGTGTAGGTTGTATGTACAGCCTTTACCGGGGAGCGGCTGTGGTGGCCGAGTTTATTTTCGCCGTAGCCCTGCTGAGCCTGCTGGCTTCCCTCTTTATTTCACTGGCTGAGATTATCCAGAGCACCAAAGCCATTGAACTGGAACTGAGTGATATTGAGGAATTGGAAAAGGGGAATATTTTTACCGATATTCTTTCCGGGAACAAAGAAAAATAAATAAATATAGCTGAAGCATGCGGAGATTGAACAGGTCAATACTACTACTGCTGATAATCGTTACAGGAACCTTGATCGCCTGCTCTAAATCCGGCAGCAGTTCAGATGATGGTTCCGGTGGCGGAGGACCGCATATTGTGACCGATAATGATACAACCCGGCCGGTGCTGACGATTACCACACCGGTGAGTAACCAGGTATACCCTAATGGCTCCGCTGTCAGTGTTACCGGAACAATAACAGATGACCTGGGATTGTATCGCGGCAATATCCGTATTACCAATGACGTCACCGGTGAAATACTAAAGGAACAGCTATATGAGATACACGGAGTGCTGACGTATAATTTCAATGTATCAGCAACAGCAACAGTTACAGCAGTAACTGATTATACGATAAGTGTATTTTACGAAGACCACGGATTGAACGGGGTCAGCCGGACATTAAAAGTAAAAGTGAATCCCTGATTAGAGTGATTCAATCAGGCGCAGCACTTTCTCCCAACTGCCGCCATTATACACTTCTTTCAGACCCGCTTCTTTCAGCGTATTAGCGGCAATCCGGCTCCGGTGACCACTGGCACAGCAACAGATAACAGGTTTATTGAAATGTTTTATCCGGGTAACACTCACACCGATCCGGTCAACCGGAATATTCAATGAACCGGGAATGCGTCCCCGGTCAAACTCACTTGCTGAACGTACATCAATGATCACTGCTCCCTGCCTTAACGCTTTTTTTAAGGAGCCGTTTCCGAAGAATGAAAAAAATCCCATATAAATAGTTTAAACGATGGCTGCCCTGGTTTTGCGTTCACCAATCTGTTGCCGCCACATAGCAAAATATAATCCCTTTTCGGCAATCAGTGATTCATGATTACCCGTTTCCACCACATCTCCTTTTTCCAATACATAGATGCGGTCCGCATGCATAATGGTACTCAGCCGGTGGGCGATCAGGATGGTTACCTGGGTACCTTCTTTTGAAATATCACGGATCGTATCCGTAATCTCTTCTTCTGTCAGTGAATCAAGTGCAGAAGTGGCTTCATCAAATAATAATAATTTGGGTTTGCGTAACAAAGCCCGTGCAATCGACAACCGTTGCTTTTCACCACCGGATAATTTCAAACCACCTTCCCCGATCATCGTATCAAGTCCTTTTTCTGCCCTCGATAAAAGATTCTGACAGGCCGCTTTCTTCAGCACATCTTCCAGGTCGTCTTCGGTAGCGGCCGGATTCACGAATAATAAATTCTCGCGGATAGAACCGGAGAATAACTGGGTGTCCTGGGTGACAAAGCCGATCTGGTTACGCAGGTCTTCAAAATCAATGCTGTTTTCATCCATACCATTGTACAGGATTTTTCCATCCTGCGGCCGGTACAATCCCACCAGCAGTTTCATTAAAGTGGTCTTGCCGGAACCGGAAGGTCCAACAAAGGCAATGGTTTCCCCCGTCTTTGCAGAAAAACTGATATCATTAATCGCATTCTGGGATGCAGTCTGATGCTTAAACGCCACATGATCAAATTCAAGCGTTTCAATCCGTCCCAGGTGACTGGGATTGGTAGCAGAAGGCTCTGGCGATTTTTTCATCAGCGTCGCAAAATTTTCCAACGAAGCCTGGGCTTCCCGGTAGGTAAGAATGATATTGCCGATTTCCTGCAGCGGGCCAAATACAAAAAATGAAAATATCTGCATCGTCACAATCTGTCCGGCATCCATACTGCCCCGGTAAATAAATAACATGAGCAGGAAAAGAATGATCTGGCGCAGGGTGTTTACAAATGTGCCCAGTATAAAACTGACGCTGCGGATCCTTTTCACTTTAGTGAGTTCCAGTCCGAGTATCTTAAACGTGTTTTTATTGAGACGTGATACTTCCTGCTGGGTCAGTCCCAGACTTTTGACCAGTTCAATATTACGCAGTGATTCAGTAGTGGCACCGGCCAGGGCGGTGGTTTGTCCCACGATCTTTTTCTGGATCGTCTTTACTTTTTTGCTCAGCAGGTTGGAAATGATGGTCAGCAGGAAAATGCCACCGAAATAAACCAGGGGCAGGCTCCAGTGAATAGTCGTTGCATAAACGGCAACAAACAAAATACCTACAATGACCGGGAATAAAACATTGATAAAGGAGGACACAAACTTTTCGGTATCCAGTCGTACTTTTTGTAATACACTCAGTGTTTCCCCGCTTCGGGCGTCTTCAAATTCCTGGTAGGGGAGTTTCATGGCATGCTGCAATCCCTCTGTAAAAACAGTGGCTCCGAATTTCTGGGTGATCAGGTTCAGGAAATAATCCTGGAAGGCTTTGGCGATCCGGCTGATCATGGCCACGGTGATGGATGCCAGCAACAGCCAGGCCACCCCATAATAATGCCGGGTCTCCATGACTCTTTCCACAATACCACCCGGTTTTACTTTCACAACTTCTTCCGTGATGCTTTCATTGAAGAAAAGGAATGCATCCCAGCTGAAAGCTATCTTGTTCTGGTGATAAGTAGCCAGGTTGATCAGGCGACCGAAAATGATGGGGTCCACCAGTGAAAATCCAATATTGATGGCCGCCAGTAATAAAACCAGGCCTACCAGCCATTTATAGGGCCTGAGGTATTTGAATAATATCTTCATAAAAGGAATTGAGGCGAAAAAAAGAAAAGCAGGTTCAATGTACAAACATCGTACAAGTTTGGGAAATATGCCAAGTTAACAGTCATTGACCAGCATCGTCTTGTTAATTAAGGGATTATCCGCCCCAACCTTCCCGGTCAAGGCTCCGGTAATGAATGGCTTCTGCCAGGTGTTCGGGTTTGATCTCGGCACTGGCCGCCAGGTCGGCAATTGTCCGGCTGACTTTCAGGATCCGGTCATAAGCCCGGGCAGAAAGATTGAGTTTTTCCATCGCCACTTTCAACAGGTTAGCCCCTACGGTATTGATGAAACAGATTTCTTTTAGTTGCCTGCTGCTCATTTGTGCATTGCAATACACTCCCGGATTTTCCTTATAACGCTCTGCCTGTATTTCCCTTGCTTTGATCACGCGGTCCCGTATATCACAAGAGGGCTCTGCCGGCCGGATGGCGGAAAGCTCACTAAAGGCAACGGGTGTGACTTCCACATGCAGATCAATCCGGTCCAGCAGTGGCCCGGAAATTTTATTTAAATATTTCTGCACCATACCGGGACCGCAACTGCATTCCCGTTCAGGGTGATTATAATACCCGCAGGGGCAAGGATTCATGGACGCCATCAGCATAAAGGAAGCCGGAAAATCCACCGCCACTTTGGCTCTTGAAATCGTTACTCTTCTTTCTTCCATGGGCTGCCGCATCACTTCCAGAACCGTTCTTTTAAATTCAGGTAATTCATCAAGGAACAGCACCCCGTTATGGGCCAGCGATATCTCCCCGGGCTGGGGAATACCCCCACCGCCTACGAGGGCTACATCGGAAATGGTGTGGTGTGGACTTCTGAAAGGTC
>CAZYTV010000013.1:0-33005 GCA_964650455.1 uncultured Chitinophaga sp.
CCGGCGTACCGAAGGACGATAATGCTTCGACAAGCTCAGCATGACACCGGCATCGGCTGTCACCCTGAGCTTGTCGAAGGGTCGTACTTCGTACTTCGTACTTTATTCCTCCAGCTTCTTCCCCCCGCTGTTCAGAAAAGGTTTCAGCAAATCAATCGGCACCGGGAATATAGTAGTGGAATTATTCTCCGTCGCAATTTCCCGGAGGGTCTGCAGGTAACGCAGGGTTAATGCACTCGGTTGTTCGCCCAGTATCTTGGCGGCATCGGCCAGGCGCTGTGAAGCCTGGAATTCACCTTCCGCTGCGATCACTTTACTACGGCGTTCTCTTTCTGCTTCGGCCTGTTTGGCCATTGCCCGCTGCATTTCCTGCGGCAGGTCAATCTGTTTTACTTCCACATTCGACACTTTCACGCCCCAGGGTTCTGTATTGGTATCAATGATCTGCTGCAGTTTGTGGTTGATTTTATCCCGTTGTGATAACAGGTCATCCAGTTCTGATTGACCCAATACACTCCGTAACGTTGTCTGGGAGATCTGCGAAGTGGCTGCCAGGAAATTTTCCACCTGCACCACGGCTTTCTGCGGTTCCATCACCCTGAAATAAACCACCGCATTTACTTTAATGGAGACATTATCCTGGGTGATCACATCCTGCGGGGGCACATCCAGCACCACGGTCCGTAAACTGACTTTCACCATCCGGTCGATAAAAGGAATCAGCAGGATCAGTCCGGGACCTTTTACCCCATCACCACTGATCAGGCGGCCGAGCCTGAAAATCACGCCCCGCTCATACTCCCGTAAAATACGGATGGCACTGGCAAATAAAATAATGACAAATAAGATAATACCGACGATCATACCTGGGAATTGTTCCATAAAATTTATTTAAGGATGAGTAATAGGTTCGACATATAATTTCAGATTCCTGACTTCCCTGATCCGCACTTTTTCTCCCACTTCTACAGGAACAGTGATGGTTTCGCTGTTCCACAGTTCACCATTCACGAATACGATACCGGCCGGAGAAAGGGCTTCTGTTACTTCGCCTGTACAGCCAATCAATGCAGAAGGGCCGGTTACATTCTTCCGTTTTTGTGCTTTTATACCTGCCCCGATAATGAATAAAAACAACAGGGAGGTGACGGTGGTAGCCCCGTAAATGACCGTTTTTGAAATGCTCACCAGTTCCAGTAAGGAGCCGGATTTGATCAGCATCAGGGATCCGATCAATAAGGAAATAATACCCCCGATAGCCAATATTCCGTAACTGACTATTTTGATCTCCAGTAAAAAAAGGATCAGGGCAAAAACAATCAGGGCCAGTCCGGCCATATTTACAGGCAGGGTATGCATGGCATAATAAGCCAGGATAAGACTGATACCACCAATCACGCCGGGCAGGATGGCGCCGGGCATAAACAGTTCGAAGAGAATTCCAAAAAAGCCCAGCAGGAGTAGTATATACGCGATACTGGGATCGCTGATGATATGCAGAAACTGCTGAAAGAAATTCATCCGGTACGTTTCGATCACCGCTGCTTTGGTATGTACTGTTTTAAGAGTGCCATTCAACAGCGTAATCGTTTTACCATCCACCTGGTTCAGCAGGTCCTGAACATTAACAGCAATAAGATCGATCGCGGAATCTTCAAGCGCTTCCGTTTCTGAATAGGAAAAACTTTTACGGACCGCATTCTCCGCCCATTCAATATTCCGGTTTCTTTTCTCCGCAATGGACCGGATAAAAGCGGCCGCATCATTGGTTATTTTTTCTGACATGATGCTGTCCATCTGCCCCTGTAATAAAACTGGATGAGCGGCCCCGATATTCGTTCCCGGTGTCATAGCAGCTATATGTGCTGCTAAAGTGATAAACACACCCGCTGAGCCAGACTGTGAACCGGCCGGAGAAATATACACGATCACGGGCACCTGGGAAGCCAGTATATCGCTGACGATATTCCGGGTTGATTTCAATAAGCCGCCGGGAGTATTCAGTTCTATCAGGAGGCATTCTGCCTTTCGTTCCGTTGCTTTTTCAATGCCCTCTTTAATAAAAGCAGCAGTGACAGGGTTAATAGCCCCATCCACCTTCAGGGTTACCACTGTTTGTGCAACAAGAGTGGCCGGGAGAAAGAAAAAGAAGAAACAATATGATAAGAAAGGTTTCATAACTCACCAGCCGGATCTGCAGCGGTCCTGTGGTTGAATTGGTAGTATTGTAATTTACTGAATTCTGCGGAGAACCGGCAATATTGTTTGAGCTAAATGGAACTAAACAGATATATGGAAATGTGAAAATGAAGTACCTCTAACCAATATACGCGGAGTGCTTCGTTTACTGTGGAATAAGTACACTACGAATTGGCGTGTTCAATTACTGAGTTCACTTCCCGCTATATTTTTTGACTTTTTACTTTTGAATTTTGCCTTTAAACCCTGCCTGCCCTTAAAAAATCAATATTTAATTCCGTTTCTCCTTCAATAACCAGATCTGCTAATATTTCCCCCACCACCGACACAAACTTAAACCCATGCCCGCTGAAGCCCCAGGCTATAGCTACCTGCTGATTGCTGTCCGGCAAATGATCAATAATAAAATGCTCATCCGGTGAATTGCTGTATAAACAGGTGGCGGTATCGTTGATCGTTTCACCGGCAGCCGGAATATATTCTTTTGCAAAAGCAACCAGGTGATCCAGGTCTTCCGGATGAATATTCCGGTCTACGGTATCGGGAGATGTGGTTTTACCCGGGTAGTGATAAGCCAGTTTTATACCCGGCGGTCCGCCCACTTCAGCGGCGTTCATGGCGGGGAAACCATAATAAGATCCCCCGGTGCCGGGTTTCACGATCATCCAGCAGGGAAAATGGCTGGTTGAAAATTTCTCCGGCTCAGCCGGCTGCATCCAGCTCAGCACCTGTCTCGTGATGTGCAGCTTTCCCTGTATACCCGGTATCAGTTGTTCCGACCAGGGACCCGCCGTAATCACCAGTTTATAACACTGATAGGATCCGGCATCGGTGCGTACGTTGATGATGTCGCCCGACTGTTTCCACTCCAGCACTTTCTCCCCGGTATGAATCTGTGCCCCCTTACTTTGAGCAAGCGCGGCATACCGGGTAATCGCTTTGCCCACATCCAGAAATCCGGCTTCTGGTTCCAGTAAGATGGTATAGTCTGCCGGCAAATGAAACTGGGGATAAACGCTGTTCAGTTCCGCGGTTGTCAATGTCTGTAAGGGGATCTGATAAAGGGCCGCGGACGCCTTTACCTGTTCGGTCAATGCATGACCAGCCGGAGCTGCATACAATAAACCCGTTTGATAATAGATTTTTTCACCGGTCATGGCTTCCAGTGCCGACCAGTTTTCATAGGCCCTTTTCAACAGGGGGATATAATCAGGGTGTTCAAAATAAGCTTTCCGGATAATGCGGGTCTGGCCGCTATGCGCACCGTATACATGCAGCACATCAAACTGTTCAATCCCCAACACACGCTGTCCCCTTGCTGCTAAATGATAACAGGCCGAAGCCCCCATGGAGCCGACGCCTAGCACGATGCAGTCGTAAACGGGGTTTTGCAGAACTGCCATGAGTTTGTTTTATATTGCAATGATAGGAATAAGTGGTGAGTGGTGAGTGGTCAGTGGTGAGTGGGCCTCCTAAGAAAGTGTACCGAAGAGTGACAAAAGCCGTTGTCACCCTGAGCTTGTCGAAGGGTGCTTTAGTAGTGCTTCGGCAATGCTTCGACAGGCTCAGCATGACAAGTACACCGGTTGTCCGTTTTTTAATTTTGACTTTTTACTTTTGAATTAATAAAGTTTCATGTTTAATAAACTTCTCCTCCTCCTCCTGTGGCCGGGTGCACTATCCGCACAGTCCACTTCTACTTTAGTTAATAAAGAAACCGAATCCTCACTGGATCAATACACCCAATGGTACCAGCATTTGCACAGGAACCCCGAACTGAGCACCCGGGAGATAAACACCGCCGCCTTTCTTAAAAAAGAACTCAGTCAGTCAGGCTTTGCCATTATTGATTCACTCGGTTTTCACAGTTTTGCCGCGGTATTAAAAAACGGAAACGGACCCGTTGTGCTTTACCGGACTGATATGGATGGCTTACCGGTGAAAGAACAAACCGGGCTGCCCTTTGCCAGTGAGGCTACGTTTATGAAAGAAGGGCAACCCGTTTCGGCTATGCATGCCTGTGGACATGATATCCACATGACAAGCTGGCTGGGTACAGCCACTTTATTAAGCCGTATCCGTAAGCAGTGGTCCGGCACCGTGGTATTCCTCGCCCAGTCGGCCGAAGAAACCGGGCAGGGAGCGCGGAAAGCAATTGCAGCCGCAGCCTTTGACCGGTTGCCCAAGCCGGATATTCAACTGGCGTTTCATGATCATGCAGACTTACCGGCCGGACAAATCGGTTTCTGTGATGGTTATTCCATGGCCGCAGTGGATATGATGAATATCACGATCTATGGGAAAGGGGGACATGGTGCTGTACCGCAGCAGGCCATTGACCCGGTTCTGTTGTCGGCCCAGTATATCACCGCTATTCAATCCATTGTCAGCCGCAATCTCTCTTCCAATGATCCGGCGGTGATTACCGTGGGTGCTATTCATGGCGGAACCGCAGGTAATATCATTCCCGACCAGGTACAATTGAAACTCACGATCCGGTCCTTCAGTGCAGCAGCACGTCAAACCATCCTGGACCGTTTAAAAACAATCGGTGATAATATGGCTGCCGGAGCCGGACTGCCAAAAGAAAAATGGCCGCAATATGAATTGCTGGATATGTCCATCAAATCCGTTTACAATGATCCGCAACTGGGAGCCCGTTTAAGAAATGTGCTGAGTAAGGAAAGAGGAGACAGCAGTTATACCACGGTAAAACCCATCATGATCGGCGAAGATTTTGGGGAGTACGGACAAATGCCCACAAAGATTCCTTCTTACCTGATGTGGATCGGTACAGTATCCCCGGAACGAAAAGCACTGGCTCAAAAAGGAGAAGCGGAACTATACTCCCTTCACTCCTCCCGTTTTGCCCCGGATTATACCGGTACCATTCCGGCTGCGGTAAAAACAATGAGTGCCTGTCTGCTGCACCTGCTTCAAAGTCCTGCCAGAAAATGATCAGGTAAGATGGCGGATCTTACTGATTACCCCAAAGGCAAGGGCCAGGGCAAATACCCAGGCTGCCACGATGAGGAGGATAGACAAGATATTATTGTGCCGGTCCTGCATGCTTAATCAAGGATACGTTTCAGCCGAAGATTACTGACCGTGGATACCACCAGCGGAAACTTCTCCACCACCACATTGCTGGTATCAAGGCCAAATCCCTTCTCTTCTGACAGACTCATTTCCTTGATCCAGAAATACAGTTTCATCACGATCCGTTCAAAGAAGGGCAGTTCATTGTCCTGGCTCAGGTATTTCTCCATCACCACAAATGAGAAATCACCGCTCATCCCCAGGTTATCCAGTCCCTCATAGCGGCTCCGCACATTCACTTCCCGGTTGGCCACCAGGTCTTCGATCACTTTACGGAAAAGAAGATTGATCCGTGGTTGTACGCGGAAACCCAGCCGGAAGTCCACCCGGATAATATCATTGGGAATAATATGCGTGACTTTATACTCAGTGGTATAAGGATCATCAATCGTATCCACATGCACCAGCCAGTAAATATCCGCCCGCTTGGGTTTACGGCTCAGGATGGAATAGATTACTTTATGTTCGATCTCTTTGGGATTATCCGCACTGCTCAGGTAAACCAGGTGTGTGGCATATTTAGCCACTGATTTATCATTGCTCAGTTCCTGGATCCTGGGAATATAATGCTCCAGCCTTACAAACTCCACATAACGGTTCTTGATCTTCCGGGCCCGGTACCAGGTGTACATCACGATAAAGAGTAGTCCCCCCACGATCAGGGTCACATAACCACCGTGCTGAAACTTATCCAGGTTGGCATAGAAGAAAACAAGTTCGATCGTGAGGTAAACACCGAGATAACAATAAACCAGGATCGGTTTCACCCGGTGCAATACCAAAAAGTTGGCAAAGAGGATGGAGGTGGCCAGCATGGTAGCCGTAATCGCCAGTCCATAAGCGGCTTCCATATTGGACGCTTTTTTAAAATAAAGCACCATACCGATACAGCCAGCGAAGAGCAGGGTATTCACGGCAGGTACATATAATTGTCCACGGGTTTCGGTGGGATAAACGATTTTTAGTTTGGGCCAGAGGTTCAGACGCATCGCTTCACTCACCAGGGTAAAGGAACCGGAGATCAGGGCCTGGCTGGCAATGATGGTGGCCACCGTGGCAATACTGATTCCGAAATACATAAACCAGGCAGGCATGACTCCGTAAAAAGGATTGAATCCCTTTTCAATCATATCCGCAGAAATCATTTCCCCGCTGTGCATGTGCAGCAACCAGGCACCCTGCCCGAGATAGTTCAGGATCAGGCTGGTCTTTACCAGCATCCAGGAATAACGGATATTCCATTTGCCACAGTGACCCAGGTCGGAGTACAGGGCTTCGGCTCCCGTGGTACAGAGAAAGACCCCGCCGAGTATATAAAAACCGTTGTGATACGTGGACAATAACTCCACTGCATAATAAGGATTGAATGCTTTTAAGACTGCCAGTTGTCCGGGTATCTGGAAAATTCCCAATACGGCCAGCATAAAAAACCAGGCCAGCATGATGGGACCAAAGAAGCGGCCGATAAAAGCCGTACCAAACTGTTGCAGGAAAAATAAGACGGAGAGTATACCGATCACGATATACACCACGGTCCACTGGCTGATATGGGCCAGGGCCGGCACCTGTTTCAGTCCTTCAATAGCCGAGGTAACAGAGATCGGGGGCGTGATCATCCCATCCGCCAGCAGGGCGGCTCCACCGGCCATTGCCGGAATCACCAGCCATTTCTTACGGCGACGCACCAGCGCAAATAGAGAGAAGATGCCGCCCTCCCCTTTATTATCGGCCCGAAGGGTCAGGATCACATACTTGATCGTTGTTTGCAGGGTCAGGGTCCAGATGATACAGGATAAGGAACCAATGATCAGCTCTTCCGTGATCATTTTGCCATTGGTGATGGCATTTAATACGTAGAGCGGGGAGGTACCAATATCGCCGAAGATGATACCGAGTGCGATCAGCAAACCCGCAGGTGTGGCTTTCTTTAGTGAGAGGGACATAGTGTTGAATAAATAATCAACAAAAGTAGATCAGCGGTCAGCGCGGGAGAAATATCCGGGGGTTTTGGAGGGGAATCTTTATAAAATCTTTATGCCCGGCCATACAACTTGCCTGCGGCAAGAAAGCTGGCCACGAAAGGCCACGAAAAGACACGAATAATACAGAATACAAAGGATTTGCCTGCGGCAAATGAATACACGCCACGGATTTCACAGATACTCACGGATTAAACTAATAAAAGGTTGAGGCTGCTGAAAATCTGGAAGACTTTACCCTTGTCAACATCCAATCCGTGTTGATCCGTGCATATCCGTGGCCTGTCTTTCTGTATTCTTTTCCCGCATGAGACGGGACAGGCGTGGTTTTTTTGCTATTTCATGGCAACCTCTTTTGCCGAAGGCAAGAAAAATAATCCGTGCATATCCGTGAAATCCGTGGCTTGCCTTTCTGTATTCTTTCGTGGCCTTTCGTGGCTTACCCATTTTTGCCGCAGGCAAATCCTTTTTAATGGATTCACTACCTTCACCCCATGCCCCGCCCTGCCCCGCATAAACTGGATCTGAAAAAACAATACGGCTATAGTGTATTGCTGGTGTTGACGGTATCCCTGATTTGTTTTGGCCTCACTCCTTATCTCGGTTACCGGGTGGTGGCCCTGATATTACTGGTGACGGTCTCGATCATTGCCATCTCTTTCGAAATTTTTCCTGTGCTGCTGGCGGCGGCCCTGTCGGCTTTTATCTGGGATTTCTTTTTTATCCCTCCGCATTTTACCATCCATGTGGAATCAACTGAAGATGCGATCCTGCTGATCATGTATTTTATTATCGCGATGGTGAATGCCGTGCTTACTTATAAAATCAGGCAGGTGGAAAAGCTCGCCCGCCTGAGGGAAGAAAAAGCCAAGGCGGTGAAGCTTTATAATACTTTTCTCAATTCCCTTTCGCATGAACTGAAAACACCGATCTCGGCCATCATCGGTGCCACCGATAACCTGCAGTCGGGCAATAACCTGAGTGATGAAAACAAAACGCAACTGGTGGAGGAGATTGCCAAAGCATCCTTCCGGCTGAACCAGCAGGTAGAGAATCTTTTAAATATGTCCCGCATCGAGTCCGGTTTTTTAAAACCCAGGAAAGACTGGTGTGATGTGGAAGAGACCATACATGAAGTGGTGAGAAGACTTGAAGAAAACAAGCCCCTTCAAAAGATCACGATAAATATTCATCCGGATCTGCCGCTTTGCAGACTGGATAAAGTGATGCTGGAAACCGTTTTGTATAATTTACTGATGAATGCAGTTCGTTATACCAGCCCGGAGCATAAAATAGATATCATTGCCAACAGTTATACGGATACACTGGAACTGACGGTGGAAGATAATGGCCCGGGATTCCCGACGGAGGAAGTCAACTATATATTCCAGAAGTTCTACCGGCTGAAAGACACATCGGTCAGTGGCACGGGGCTCGGACTTTCCATTGTTAAAGGATTTACCGAAGCCATGGGGGGTACGGTGGAACTGGAAACACCGGTAGGTGGCGGGGCCCGTTTTATACTCCGCTTTCCGGTGGAGCGCTCAACTATTAAACTGAATTAAAATGAATAAACCGGGGATACTGGTCATTGATGATGAAGCCCAGATGCGGAAGCTGCTGGAGATCACCCTGCAGACCAATGGGTACCTGGTGACATCCGCTGCCACAGCCAAAGAAGGACTGATTATGGCGGCCAATCATCCTCCGGACCTCGTATTGCTTGACCTGGGTTTACCGGATAAAAGCGGGCACGAGGTGTTGAAATCATTGCGGCAGTGGTACACCCACCCGGTGATTATTCTTTCCGTTCTGCATGATGAAGAAGATATTGTCATGGCTCTGGATAACGGGGCCAATGATTATCTCGGCAAACCCTTCCGCACGGGGGAGCTGCTGGCCCGGATCCGCTCGGCCCTGCGCACCGCCCTGACCGAAGACGGGGATAATATCATCGGCGGACCCGATCTTGAAATTGATCTCACGGCCCGTACGGTTAAAAAGAATCATGAACTGCTGAAGCTCACGCTGACCGAATACAGCCTGCTGGCCCTGCTCGCCCGAAATGAAGGCAAAGTGCTGACCCACCAGTATTTACTCCGCGCCATCTGGGGTCCCGGCTTTATCAGCCAGTCACAATACCTGCGGGTGTTTATCGCCCAGTTGCGGAAGAAAATTGAAAAAGATCCCAACCGGCCTGAATTTATCCTTACGGAATCGGGGGTGGGGTATCGGTTTATCAATAAACAATAAAGCGCTTGCGCAGCATCATTGTTTCCACCCTGTTTCCTGTCCTATATTTAACAAGGAGGGGGTACAGGTATGAAAAAGCTATCTGTTTTTCTGGGGGTCCTGATTATTTTACTCCCGGCGGCGGCGCAGACCGGATTATCCGTCAACGCGGGTATCAGTATCCCGATCATGTGTTATGCATCAGTGAATCCTGAAAATCCCGATGCCGGTTTTGCCCGGACAGGTCTGACAATTGATATCAGTTATACCCATCCTTTTAATGCTTATACCGGTATTAAAACAATACTATACTATAGCAGCAATCCCGCCGGCAACAACTTAGTTCCCGCGACCGGTTCATTCCGTATGGCCGGACTGATGGCAGGTCCGGCACTGACCACGAATAACCAGCGGAAATGGCAGGGTTTCTTCAGTCCCCTGGCCGGTTACAGCCGGGTATGGACGCCGCAACTGCAGCGACAAAATCAACCCTGGTTGTATCAACAGGCGGCCGGTTGTTTTTCCTGGGGCGGGGAAATCGGGTTACGTTACCGGATCAATGAAAAAAGTTTTATTCAGTTTGGGGCGGGGCATTTGAATATGAAGCCAAAACTGGATGGCAGGAATACAGCATCTGCGAAAACCGAACAGCATATTGTAACGGTAAGTGGGAGGGCGGGGATTGGGTGGTGAAGGCCTCAGCTCCTGCCCAGTACACCTCACCCCCTGCCCCCTCTACACCTCACCCCCTGCCCCCTCTCCTTGAGGAGAGGGGGTTGATGATCCCGTAAAAGTTTGAAGAGCCGATCTTTCGGTCTCGCAACTCGTAGCTCGTAACTCGCTGCTTTTTCTTTTCAGTAACTATCCCCCCTCGTTTAATGAAATATTCCTACCTTAACCAACAATCCCCCCGCCGAAGCCTCCCTCAATCCCCTTACACCGCTTTCTTAATAACTAAAACCAACAATTATGAAACAGATCCTCGTCTCTTTCGTCCTGCTCGCGTTTTTGTCCTGCAACAATGACAAAAAAGAAACCCCCGCTGCTGAAACCCCGGCTGTTACTAATACAGATACTCCGGCCGGTTTGCCCTATACCGCCTCTTACAGCAGTAACTGGGGTCATGATGTTTCCGATGCCGATCTGAAAACAGTATTACAATCCTATAAGGACTGGGCCGATGGAAACATGAAAGGCCTGGCAGCTTCACTGGCCGATACGGTGGATGTGGACATGACCAACGGCAAATCCTTTCATGTGACCCGTGACAGTCTGATAAAAATGTGGAGCACCAACCGCGACAGTCTCAGTTCTGTAACCATCGATATGGCCACCTGGCATAAAATGTCCACCAACGACAAAAAAGACCAGATCGTGGTGACCTGGTATAAAGAGATTGATACCTATAAATCCGGCAAAGCCGACTCTGCGCATTACCATGATATCAATATGATGAAGAACGGGAAGATTGTGTGGTATAGTCAGTATAAGCGGCCATTATTGCCGAAGAAATAAGGAAGAGGAACATAGAAAATGGAAAATAGAGAATGGGGAATACAAGGAAGAGCCGTTAAGAATTGAAATGAAATCAAAACCCGTCAGCCTGGTAAAACAGGGGGCGGGTTTTTTACATGAACTCCGGCCGGAACCCACTTATAACTTATAACTTTTTCTGTAAATTGCAGTACAACTTACTCCGATGCAATTCCCTGGCTGAACGGATAGCCCTGTCCGTGTTTAATCTCCACCCATTACCTGAACCCTGCCGGTAAACGGCAACTGTTTTTCTTCCTGTTTCCGGCAACTTTAAACAGCTGTTATGAAACGGTTTTTGCCTGCCCTCCTGGCTGCTCTTTTATTTAGCACATTACTTCATACACAAACACTCATTCCCTTCCGCGATGGCGCCCGCTGGGGCTATTGCAATCCCGAAGGAAAAATCATCTTGCCCTGTATTTATACCAAAGCCTTCCCTTTTAATAACAATGAAGCCATAGCCGTGCTCAATGATAAATACGGGCTGATCAGTCCGCAGGGTAAATGGCTACTGCCCGCTGCCTATGACTCACTGGGATATTTTGAACCACTGGCCATTTTCAAAAAAGAAGGCAAATACGGGCTGCTGGATAAGAAGGGGACCCAGCTCCAGCCTGCAGCATCGGATCGGGCCGAACAACTGAAAAGCGGTTTTTACCTGCTGACCAGGGGCCCGTACTCAGGCCTGGTTAACAGTAAAGGGGAACTGGTGCTCCCGGTAGCCTACCGGAATGTTTTTGATTTCAGGGAAGGAAGAGCCCTGGTATGGAAAGAAGGATTTAATGAACCCTGGAGTATTATTAATGAAAAAGGCGACGTCGTGTTCCAGATGAAGCCCGGGGAAGGATTCTATAATAACAATGAAAAGTATTTCCGCAATGGCGTGCTGCAGTACCGGACCTTCAGTCCCAATGCAGGCGGGGGCTATTACGACAGTCTTGGTAAAATACTGGTTTACCAGCCAGGTGCCTGCTGCAATAATCCTGAAGAAAGAAAGCTGACCGGGATGTACCGAAAAGGACTGTTCCCGGCCGAAGAGACGGCCGAGGTACTGGATTCTTTTCCCGGCGGATATGTCGGAAAACTGTACCGGCCTTCTGGCTACTGCGACAGTACCGGGAATTTTGTGTTGAAGCCGGTTTATTCAGAAGCCGGTGAATTTGAAAACGGCCTGGCCCTGGTAAAGCGGGTAAAAGGATTCGGGCTGATTGATACCCGTGGCCGGGAAGTCATTCCCCTGCAATACAAATATGGCCGGTATGTATCCCCCTCGCGGCTTTTATTCAGGGACCAGGATAAAGCTTTTCTTTATGATACACGGGGCAACCTGCTGCGCACCTATACCAACCTGAAGTATGAGAGCAGCGGAAGCCTGCAGTATGGCATGGGAAATTATAGTGAGGGAATTGCCATTGTAAAACTCGATGAGGGCCAGTTTGCCTATGTGGACAGTATGGGCCGTTTCATCAGTAATGACCGGTTTACCAGTTGCACCCCCTTCAGCAGCGGGCTCGGTATGGTGGCCCTTGATGAGGAAATCAGCTATATCAGCAAAAGCGGTCGGCTCTACTTCAGCAAACCTGTTATCCGGGTGGGTCGTCAGCAATGGGATTACCAGGATCTTAATACCCGGTTCTTTGCCAATGGCGATTCAATTTATAAAGCAGTCTCCATTACTGATTTTTTCCGCAAGGGGCAGGAGAAGAAGCCTGCTTTCTATCAGGTAAGTTATATCCCCAATACGCAAAGCAAAACGCGGCTGTTGTACAACTGGTATGCGGTTACAGATCCCCGTGGACTGGCCCCGGCGGGATGGATGATTCCGTCGGTGGAGGAGTTTGAACAAATGAAAAAAGCGGTTTGTGCGGATTCCCTTGCTCCCGATATTCTTTATGCAATGGGCTTCGATAATGGCGGACAGCTGCTGAAGGAAACCGGTCTTGAAACCCGTTTTGAGGGCCGGTGGTGGACCCGGAATCCGGAACCAGCCAGTTTTGATTTGGCCAAAGGAGTGGCTTTACTGGTTAGCAAAGACAATCAGCGCAGTGCCCTCCAGACCGGTGTTTACCTGCAGGTGAATGGTTTAGCGGTTCGCTGTATCCGTAAACCGGAGCCGGTGAAGCCCGGTATAAAACTGCCGGCAATACCGAAACTCAATTGTGATTCCCTGGTTGGCATTACCAAAAGCAAGCTAAAAGTAGTGGCATCCCGGAAAATTGAACCGTTGAAACTGAGTTCGGATACTGCCTGGAAAATGTATGGCAAGTACAGATCCAGCAGCAGTAAGCTAACACTGCATATGAAACCGGATGTGATCACCAGCACAAGCAGTTCCACTTTGCAGATCGATCACGAAAGTGAAGGACTAATCTATATCCGGCAGGATGGTATGTTTTATTTAAGGCAGAAGGATACCCCATTCCATATGTATTTCTATATGAAAAGAGGGGCTCCTTATCGTTCCTCCGGCGGCGATCCTCTGAAAACCTGGATACCGCTCAGCGATGCCGGTCGTACAGGCAAGGAGGAAGCAACCAGCGGTAATTATGCAAGAGGTGAAAACTTCAGTGGCACCTACTGTATCGAAACCGGCGAGATCCGTATTACCGCTACTATTATTATCATGAATGGCAACCAGGAAATAACAAGAGGGCTGTATGAACTGACGGGACAGAAATAGCGGTTATAAATACCGATATGCCCCCTTCGGGAAACTCAGGGTAACATGGGAACCAGAAAATATGATGTTGTGCCGGTTCGTTCGAATGAATGAATGGGTGATGGATTTGGAAACGGGGTTCGAACAGCCCTGAAAGGACTGGACAATTAATAGCCCCGGGTGCCAACCCGGGGTTCAAGGCCCCCATGATTCCCGGAACCCTGAAAGGGTGACACTCGCCAGACTTCGATACGTCCCGCATAAAGCATTTTGCAGCAGCCCTGTAGTATTTCGTAAGCGGGACTGCTCAGTCTGACAACATAATATCGCTCCGTAGGATTAAAAGCAGGAAGGCTCTTAAATACAGAGGCCTTCCCAACCCTGAAAGGGTTGAACTACGATAGCCCCGGGTGTCAATCCGGGGTAAGGCGCCCCAAAACCACTTCGCTCATAGGAACCCTCCCCGCCTGAAAGGACATTTGGCTGTACCTTTACCCAATGGCCGATGTACACGATAAAGCCACCCGCAGCTACAATATGAGCCGGATAAAAGGCAAGGACACCAAGCCGGAAATGATTGTCCGGCGCTTCCTCCATGCTAATGGTTTCCGCTACAGACTCCATGTAAAAGACATGCCCGGCAAGCCGGATATTGTTTTACCAAAATACCGGACCGTGATATTTGTTCATGGGTGCTTCTGGCATGGGCATGAGGGGTGTAAATATTTTAAAATGCCAAAGACCAGGACGGAGTGGTGGGTGGAGAAATTAGATCGGAACAGGCAAAATGATAAAGATGCCGCAAAAGCTCTCCGTAGATCAAGCTGGGCGGTAATAACTATCTGGGAATGTAGATTGAAACCTGCAATAATAAATCGTACTCTCCGGTATCTTATCGATAAGATTCATTGATTACGAATTTCATCAATATACGTCTCGTAAATTAATTTTTGAAACCATATTTACTAATGAAGATATAATTCATTAAGCAGTACTTTTTATTCTGACTTGTTAAGTCCTCTTTACCATTTACTATATCAAACATCATTTTAAAATGGTGTGGTTTTAATCTTTTATTTTCCCTATCCCATTCAACCATCTTTTTTATCAGATCCATAGTGACTTCGGGCGATTCCCCGTTACTCTTATTTTTTTCTTCAATTTCGTCAATATCAAAAAAGATTTCCGGTGCTTTGTCAATTACCTTTTCAATAATGGCAATTCCATTTGTTATTTCATTTGGAAGTATTGCCGAATTATTCCTTATTTTCAATGAAATATTCCAGGCAATGCTTTGTTGATTGTTTGTCAAAATATCTGTTTCTCTTCCCCACTCTTCTATCTTCTTCCAGATTGCAACAGGAATAGATTTAATTTTATCAAGATCTTCCTGTCTTTTTTTTAAGTCTGCTTCATCTTCTGAAATAACTATCCGTTTAGGTGGATTCCTCTTGTCAATTAAATCGTGCTTTATACAAGATATATCAAACCCAAAATCATTATTCTTTACCTGCAACCAGCACTCCTCCTTTTTGGCCCATTCCTCATACCTGCCACCCGGACCGGTGTTCTTAATAAAAGTCTCAATAGCACTCATCATTTCATGTAAAAGAGTCTTCAATGAGTCCGATATACTCTGATTCTTCCATATTTTATAAAGATCTATTTGATTCTTTGTATAAATATTTAATAAAGTCATAGTGTAAGGAACTGTCATTGAACGCATATCCCCAATTGCGTTAGGCTTTGTGCCATAAACCTTCTCCGCTGTTTGAAATAAAATTGCCTTCGCAACAGTATCTTCAAAGTAAACATTGTCCAGTTTTTTCTCCAAATTGTAGTTCATGAATTGAACATAGTTCTTTTGTTCTCCTCTGACAACAAAATGCGGTCCTATAAGTATTTTTTTCCCATCGGTAATTTCCTGATAGGCATTAATATATTTTGCGAGTTTCTCCTTATTAAATAATTGTTGTTTGGGGTTTTTTAATTCAAACGCTTTTCTTCTGGAAGGCGTAAACCCATCTTTTAGTATAGCATTTTTATATTGGCCCCTGGCTCTTTCATAAAACCATTTTGTTTGAATTGGCTTATTATCAGTAAGTGGGGTGAAAATATTTCTTGAGAGTTTTTCAAGCTCAATATGGTAAGGTTGATTACTACTTAAGTCAGAAACAGAAACCTTATTTTGAGTATTTGCATATTCAGAAATTCGAGAAACTATTTCGCTAAATTTATCTTTATTTTTAACTACTGATAATTTCACCTGAACAAAGATGTTTGATATGTCAGCCTTGTCCTTTTTTTGTGTGTGGTAAATTGATGCGGTAGTTTGACCCCCATTAACAATTTGTAAATCTTTTACAACAGAAATAATTTTACCTATTCCGTCTTTGCTATACTCCAGTTCAATTTCATCTGCAGTTGCAGCAATGCCATTGTTAAAAGCCAAAAACATTTCCGGTTCTTTCATTATAGTTGTCCTGATTCCTTTATTGATTTTACCATTAAATTGCAAAAACGAACGAACATTCTGTTCCAAAAGCCTTGAACCAAATCTTTCATAAATAGATGCCAACGCCTCCCCAGGAATAATAGCCAGGTAAGATTGGTACTCATTATTAACAGAAGGTGACGGGATACAAGGCACAATGAATCCGTCCTCTTTAAAATTTATTTCAATTGGAATATGAGATTTCTCTGTGATATTATACAGGCTCTCTATATCAAATACTTTGTAATAAAAATTATAGCCTGATATAATAGTATTCTTTGGAAATTCTCCTGTATATAAGCCATTTGTAAGAATAAAAGCATTTATACGGACAAGATTATCTTTTATGTCCTGTGATTTTGCCAATGTATATGCAAACTGAAATATTTCTGATGATTCTTCAATTTCATCAACATACTCCCCTTTAAAGTATTTTACCTTTTCATCTTCAAGTGAGTATATAGCTTTCCTGAAAAAATTCAGTATCCTTTTGGCCGCAGTTTCAATTTCCTGGTTGGTTATCTTCGCAATCTCCTCGGTACCATTGTATAGAGTTATAAATAAATCTACCGTTTCATAATTTTCTGAAATCGCATAAGCATTTATTTTATGTTGTTTAGGGGTACCCAATCCTTTCTCATCATACTTAACAACAACATTCTCTGATTCACCTCCTGAAACAAGCAAATCTACAGCATATTGTGTAAAAACCTGTTCTGATATAGCCCCCTCATCATCCGTCGACTGTGTTGCGGCAATGTCCTGCATCAACGCAGTATAAAATTTATTTAGTTCTATATTTTCAATTGATTTACTCATTGTAATGTCAGGATTTCAAAAACATATTGCTCATTTTGTGTAAAGGCTTCACATTGCGATACAATTATAGAGTATTTGACATCTCCTACACCACTGCGGATATCATTCTCCTCGATTCTTGGAAATTCTTTCTCAACAATATAGAAAACACCTTTGCGGATAAAATATCCAGTAGTTTCATAAAAAGTAAAATGTTGGTCAAAATAACCTGCTTCATAAAGCTTGATTTTGAAAAGATTCTGAGCAATTACATCCACACCAAGCATATTGTCAATAGAAGCAATTATTTGGTTCAATGTCTCTCCGCTTTCCTGTACCTTCTCCAATGACAAGTGATATAAGAAAAGTTTATCCAAATGTGTGGTGTCCAATTGTCGTTCACTACTGATTTGAACTTTTTGGTGGTTATTTCCGTGAGTTGTTTTGACTTCCAAAGCCCAAGTCTTCATCTGGAAATCCCTTACTCCGCCTGAAGGACCAATCCAAGCATTTAATACAAACTTGTAGTTATCATTAAATTGAAGAAACTTCCTTAGAAAATATAACTCCCCAAACAAGCCTCTTTGTTCATCTGGCATTAACCCTTTCGAATTAATTCTAGTGAACAGTGATTTCCATTTCTCAAATCTGTTCAGAATTGTTTTTACTAATTGCTTTTCATTAGTAACAGATGTAATGCTAAAAATTAAGTCTTCACATAAAACAGAAAATATGTCTCTATGCTGATTGTTTACTAATTTGAAAAGCAATGTGTTTTTTCCATTCTGATTCGGGTCAGGGAATATATCAATTTGAATTTCTTGTAAATTATCAAACTGCGATGTATTTATCTCTATGTTATCGCTTATTGAACAGGCAATACTAAGCAATTTCTCCGGCTGTAGTAATGCTACAAAAACATCCGGCAAAACTAAACCAGAATATCTGCGTAAAAGCAACCCCTTAGCAAACGATTTATCATTTGCAAGTTCATCCCATATTTGATTAATCTTCGTCATTGTTATCATTTTCTACTTCATCGTCAATATTAAATAATGCCAGAAGTTGCTTATGTATAGCATAACGAACATATGAATTGAAGCGGCTTTGTGGGAAACTTATTGCAAATCCAACTAATGGCTCACTTCCTTCAGGAAGGTCAGCGCCTTCCGGGTCAAGAAAGTAAATTAATAGCAAAGGATTTTTAGGATCTCGAAATTCATATCTCACTATATCTCCCTTTGGGTAATCTTTTTTGTATTCTTTGTTGTTATGATGGTGAAATTCAATTGTTCTTTGTAAAGCTGCCTTATATTGTTCAGTGTCTAAATCAATAAACTCGTCTTTGGGGCTTATTATATGATTTTTCCTGATGAAAAATGTTGTAGCATCAGTTCTCTCATCTGCATTACTGCGCAACCAATATCCAATGTCGATAATATTTCCATTTTTTTCAAGTTTATACCTTTCTTTCGTATCGACCTTTGACATAATACCCACACTCCAATTTGTTAGTTCGCCATTTGCAATCTGAACATCTATAAACTGCAACAAGTTGTTTGGTTCAACCCTTACTAAGGTATCAGGTACTTTGAACTTTCTGAATAGCGGCCGTATAACTTCTGGAGATATATTCTGCCATAAGTAATTATTTCGATTTGTTTTATAAACATCCGTTAGAGAATTTATAAAATCAACAGTTGCTTTTAAATTTGATTTTATAACAGCAGGGTCTTTTTGTAACTGATATGATTCCACCAACCTTCCTGCCCATGAAACATCAACATTGACAGCCCTGCGAATTTTATTAGATGCTGAAATTTGTAAAACGCCAGGATGCGTCCTGACTTTTAAAGCGTATTGCTCAGGTGTGCTACCTGCAACGTCTGCCATATAATCAAATTCGCTTCTTAATTCTTCTGATGCCAATGTGATATGACAGAACCATTCATTTAACTCCCTGCTTGTAAACAAACGACACAAATCAACATACCCGGGTCTGTACCCAAACCATCTGCCCATTTGCATTAAAGTGTCATACATTCTGGATGCCCTCAGATAATAGCTAATCGAAAGCCCTTCCAGAGTTAATCCCCTTGATAATTTATCACCCCCAATTGCTATTACTGACAGTCCCTTTTTATGATCATAATAATTTAAAGTATCAGCAGAACCTCCGTTTATTTTTTTTACTTGTATTCTGACTACAGCTTCAATCAGGTGGGCTGATATATCTTTCCAATCATGTATTTCAGTTGCGCTATCAATTTTCCTTAGCTCTGTATTTAATATTTGCCGGGAAACTGATTTATAAGATTTGTAATTTTCCGTATCTACTTCAAATACCTCTCTCATTTCTTCAAGTACTGAAGGTATTTTCATTTCAATTCCGCGGCGGTAAAAATCAAAAACATTTTCAACAAGCTGTTTTATGTGTTCCTGCCAGTTAGTAAATCGACTTACGTGAATTAACATAGAGTTATGTGCTGACTCCTGCTTTCTGAATCGTCTAATGGCACAGGTAATAATAAAACTCTTTATTGCAAGACGTAATGAATCTGGAATAGTATCAGGTAATTCTGAATCTCTTTTATGTCCATTTGGTACAAACTCCTCATAATCATCAATTTTATTTACAATTGGCAACACATCGTCTGACACTTCATCATCCTCCAATACTTTAATGCCAAATACTTTTTCAGGCCCGATATAATTTGAAGGCGCCTGAATATTGATTATAAAATCTCGTGGGAAAAGTTGATCATCCTCAATAGGAATAAATATATTGGCGAAAGGTGTTGCTGTGTAACCAACATAACCGCTTTTATCAAAAAGCCTTAAAATATTCCGGATCTGTTCATTAATTTTAGTTGACTTGTCTTCATCCTTATTTGTATTAATAGATGCGTTATCTGCCTCATCGTCAATAAGCAATAAGGATTTGTTAGTAATCCTCCTCTCACCATTTGAATTAGTGCTTGCCTGAGAGCTTAACCATTGAAATAGCTTTTCAAGTACTTTCGTATTTTTTTTAACTACTGCTACTATTGGTTCATTCGTATTAAATGTCTGTGTTGTTCTTGCACTAAAATCCCCGTTATCTGAACTTGAAGTAACAGAATGTACCGGCAATGCATCTTTCCCAATCCCTACGCCAATTGTATGTTGACCTGTATTAAATGCGCGCTGAAACTGAGTGTCAAAACCAAGGAATCCTTCATCTAACCTGAGTTGTGTTTGACTTCGTAAATTATTATGAATGCCCGCTAAAACAATTATCAGCTTAAAGCCAGCATCAGCTCCTTTACATATCAAACCTGTATAGTTCGATGTTTTGCCTGATTGGACCTGGCCAACAACTAATCCATACTTACTGATTAAGCCATGCAGTATGGGATTAAACAACCCATCAAGTGTCCTGTCAGTAAGTTTGTCCAATTGATTTAATACTGTTTCGGGATAATTCTTTTCATCCTGTAAATAATCCCTGTATCTGTTCCAAAAGTTCCACTCAATTGATGCTTTCTTATCATTTATCCAAGGTAAGCGGCTTTCTTCTTTTTCAATTATTCTAAATTCCTCCATTCTGATATTATAAATCGCCTGAACTTCTCTAATCAAAGTTGCTTTATTAATAGTCGAGAAAGTTGGGACAAACAATATCTGTGTAACAGCATCTTCAATTTCCTGTTGTGTAACAGAAGTTGAAACTGGTAACAGTATTCTTATTGCCCTTATCGCTTGCTGTATCATAAGCCCTTTAATTAATAAATTCTAAAAAATGTGCGAAATGATTAAAAGGATCAATGCTTACGATAATTGCCTTTGCATCCTCCTTTGTTTTTCCTTTCTGAATTAAACTATCATACATGGATTGCATTGCTTGCCTTATTGGTTCCTGATCCAGTCCTTCGAAAGGTTTTCCCTGTTGTTCGGGCTCTTCCGCTTCCTTTATATAAATAGACTTTGATGGGATATTCTCTTCTATAAATTTGATTAGAAATTCAATTGCCTTTCCAGGGTCCTTTTCAGCCTGCTTTTTCGCCATTTCAAGCAATGGATGTTCTCTGTTTATTCTGTAAAACCATTTTTCCCCCCTTTTGTGGTCAGACCAAAGGGGGATAAAATGCAGCCCATTGGTTTGTTTAATTGTCTTGCCTCTGTGTCTGTAAACTTCGACCCCTTGTGCCCTAACCTTAGTTGCGTAGTTTCTTATCTGATCTTTGTAAATAAGTGGCGGTCGCGCTACTGATTTTTTAATATCAATCTGCCAGTCTGCATCTAATGAATTTGGCAAATCTATCTGTATGCGTATTAGTTTATAATGCTCTTCTTTACGAAATAAACCTAACCAGTCACCAGCTAATAAAAGCCTTTCATTTCTATAAATGTAAAATCCCTGATGTTCATTCCAGCCTTTAGTGCCTTCTGCATACTTATAGATTTCTTCATTGATCTTAGATTTATGCGGCAGTACAAATCCTTTAATAATAACTTTGCCATTATGTAATTGTTCTTCTGAAAAGGATTGTGTGGCTTGCTCGTTTGGTAAAAAAGGATTCCAGGGGGATATTTCATTATCTTGAAAGAATATCTTAATCTTCTTGTTTTCAATAAATCTGTGAAAAACCATAGCTAAATGTTTTTTCACTAGTTCCATAATAATTAAGAACTTATCAAGTGCGGTATTATCGTTTTGCTTAAAGTGCTTCACTATTCTGTCTATATCATTCCAAATAACTAAAGTCCCTGAAATGAGGCTTTCTAATACATTCTCACTAAAATTTTCTGGTAAGTATTTAATTAAATCCCAATTGCCTGTTTGGTTTACATAATCTAAGTCCCAAGTCCAGTAAACACAAGGATTATCTTGCTTTTTTGATAAAACTGTTAATTGCCTTGCCTGTGAAAAAGATGCAGTTTTTAAGCCTAAACCAAACCTGCCTAAATCCTTAGAGCTTCTGTCTACCAAAGGGTTTTTACTTCCCGGTCTCATTGCCTGAATCAGCTCATCATTATTCATCCCAATTCCATCATCTTTTATAGATAGCCACGTATTAGCACCTTTCCAGTCAAAATTTATCCAAATATTTTTGGCATTAGCGGAGATTGAATTGTCAATAATATCTGCAACAGCTGTTTCAATATTATATCCAATAGCCCTAAAAGTTTCAATCATTGATGAAGCTTCAGGGATAGCTGATGTAGTTTGGTATTTAGAGTAATCAAGCATTAATATTGTTTAGGTCGTTTTCAGTTACACTCCAATTTATTTGAATTGTTGTATAAATATTTTTCTTTGGCTTTATTTTAGATGCTGGGTTTTGAATAAATATGATTTCCGGATTTTTATTAACATTTTTCACAATACACAAAAAAAAATCATCCCCTTTCTCGGATGCTACTTGCCATTCCTTATTGGTAAACAAAACCCCTCCTGAAAAATCAGCCAACCCTTTTACTTCAACATAAGTATCTGAATTATTTGATTCAATTTTAAAGTCATATCCACAACCTAAATCTCTGCAATCAAGTAATGCGCCCCTTCTTGGAACAAATTTCTCATTATAATACTGAATAAAATAATTCTCAGCAGCTTTGCCAGTTGGTGCTCTCAAAACAAATTTCCGAGAAATTTTATCTTTCGTATCATCTGTAACTATCAATAGTAGCTGTTCTTCTTCTTCAGGTTCTTCTTTAATCTTACCCGTTAATATGTCGTTTGCAATACTTCTTATTTGGGATTCATTTAAGTCCTCAAGTGCCTGCGCAACTTTAACCCTACTTGGACTCATTGGCCTTTGATACCAACCTGCACGGTGGCCAAATAATGGGTCAAATTCATCCCTCCAATTTTTCACCGAATGGGGCTTGACATTTAGTCTTTTGCCTATATCTTCAAAAGCGTTGTTCCAAGTAGTGTAGTTTAGATTTGCTAAAGCTTCATTATTGAAACGTGATAAGTAATAAGATACATAAAGGGTTAGTTTGTGGCTTTTTTCCATGTGATCTTTAAAATGTAAATTCTTTATCTCCTGCAATAATATTTTCTTCGTCAATTTCACTAATAGTATCCAAGATCATCGCCTTTTTGTTTAATTCATCTAAATATTCTTGCATACCATATACAATATTTGTGGGGTGTATACTGTATCCGTTTTTTTCAAAACTATTAATAGTAACCAGGTGCGGATGTTTATATTGCTCATTTAAACCAGAAGAAAAGACAGCACTTTTGTTTGCAGAAGTAGGAAGATTATCCCAAAACAATTCGTGATAATTATTGTACGATCCGTGATGTGGAGCCTGACATAAAACAAATTGAATCCCGGCAAATCTCTTTTCATGATTTATTCTGGCAAAGGTCTCCTTCTCAGCATCGGAAGTCAATAAAATATTATGTTCATCTTTTTTGAGATAAAAAACAGAAGACAAGTAGTTTGCTGCCTTGCTGGCTTGTTTTTTATTTTCGATTGCGTCATATTTAACTGACTGTTGATAAATCTGAATTTCTTCGTGAGAAGGTGAAATGCTTCTTATTTCTATTGTTGGTGACAACGGGATGTTCCAATCTTCAAATACATAAAAATATTTTTTAATTAGCCCTACTTCATTCCTTAATCTATCAGCCTTTCTAACTATTTCGGCCAACTGTCTGGTATCTTCAGATGAAACTTCAAACCACTCCCAATAACCGCTACCAATTTCTTTTAATGTATTGCCAAACCTATTTACGATAATTTTATTTTCTTCAATAAAATCCAATAACTCTTCAAAACCAGAATAGTGGTCTGAATGAGGATGGGACAAAATAATGAACTCAATTTCGGAATATCCTTTATCTTTTAAGTGAGCTATGACTGGATTACTTTTTTGCTTTTTCTTACAATCAATAATACCGATTTTATTTAGTTCTCCGTCTTTCCATTCTATTATAATAGAATCTCCTTGGCCTACGTCTTTAAAAGTAACTTGCATAATTCTTTTTATTTTTCCTTAAAAAATTTCGAATCTTCAAGTCCTTCAAAGTAATTAGGTTTCTTAAAGTAAATACTCAAATCGGAGGTTTCATTTTTGAACTCAAAAAGTCTGCTACCCGGCTTTGTAACAGATCTTATTGAAATAAAATTGCCTACTTCCATATTGATATAACTCTCAAAAGGTGTCTTATCAAACCGTCGAATTTGAAAGACATTTTTCTCTTTGTCCAATAAGCAATTAATTAAAATAAAATCTTGTTCAACTTCAATTATTTCGCCATAAAAATCATGAACCTCAATAACATTATCAAACTCAGCATTCAATTCATCTAAAAGCTTATCTATATTGTAGGCATTATCACCCGTCCTGTATTGTTCTTTAAGTTTACTCAAATATGCAATTGGTATCAAATCCATTTCTTTTAAAATTTCAATTACTGAATCAGTTTTATCAGTGTCTTTTGTCCATGCAACTAAATAGTACTGCTTGCCTTTAGGTACTATACGATGAATTAGCTCTGCACAAAAATTTGGATCAAAAGAAGAGCCTACACCTATATTATAATTTAAGTCAAGGAATACTAATTTTATACTACTTATTAAATTATGATCAGGCATATCACCTGCTAAGTCTACTTTAAGGTATTCATTACTAATACCCCGTTGGGTTAGTGTTTCCAATAAAGATTCAACTTCTCTATCTGTATCATCAATAACGACCACATCGGGTCCTGATATTTCCTCTAAAAACATACTACTTATTTTTATTAAAAGATAATTCTACAGCTGCTCCGTCATATTTCTCAGATATTCCTTTTTCAATGAGGTACTCTCTATCATAAATGATGTTTAATTTGCCATACTGCATCATAACTGTATCAATTAAATACATCCCAATTCCTATACCTCCTTCTTTACGTGTAAAAAAAGGACGAACAATATCTTCAACATTATCTTTAAATCCGGGACCATTATCAACTACAAGTATTGAAATCCCATTTTCAATCTTTTGGGTTTTAATTAGCACCTCTTTATCTTGTTTGTATATTGTGTCAAGCCAGTAAATACTATTATCTATCAAATTCATCAGCATAGTCACTAGTAAGCGTTTATCACATTTAATACTCGCAATTGTTTCATCATGTTCAATTGTGATATTAATATTATAATTTTTTAGCCTACTGGAATAATTCTTTACAGCTTGATTAATACTTTCTATTAATGAAATTGCTTTATTCCCTCCCTTTTTTACAATTGACAATATGCCTTCAACATAATCTTTTAGTTCATAGACTTGGTCTGTAATTATCTCTTTACTAATTGTTTCTCCTAAAACTGTTTCTTCCATCCTGGGAACTAATTTTTCTATTTCATGCATTGCAAAAGATGCAGTCATTCCGACACTTGCTGGGAGCAGTAAAGTTTCTTTGTCTTTTGTATAACGCTCCTCAATTTTTTCTGCTTCATTTATTAGTTCTAGTTTCTTCTGTTCATCAGACAAATCTATATTTTGAATAATAGTTTTAAAGCTATCTATTTGTTGCTCTAATGAGCCCTCAGCTCCTTTTTTATTGAACCTAAGCCACCTCTCCCTGTCAGATAATCTTTCTGAGCGAAATTCATTTAAAATAAATTCTAAGAGTATCACGAATACATCATATGAATAGTTATTTATAAATCCTTCTCGATTAGTTTTCTCAACTAGCGAACCTGATTTTTCATCATCGAGATATACAAAGCCAACATTTTGGTTATTAGAAAACCATGTCTTATTATTTATACGTTTATTATCCAAACCTAACCAGTCATTTCCCGGATCACCGTAATCAAATATTCTAAGATCTCTTTTAAACACCTTTATGCCAGAATGATCTTTGAGAGTGCTACGTATAAGAGAGGGCGAATTTGTATAGTCTCGAAGAGATGCAGAGTCAAGATCAAATGAATACATTTCGACCATTAACGGGCCGAAAGGCAATTGATTAAATTCTTCATCATATTTCATTAAAAGGCTAGCAATTTCTTCTTGATTGTATTCTTGACCCTCAAGATAGTTTCTATAAAAAGGTCTTAATCCACCTTTAATATCCACCTGATATTTTAATTTATCTAGAGGATCGGTTGTCAAAGAATTTATTGACCGACTTCCAATTTTAGAGTTGTTAGATAATTGAAATGAATATTCGAAAGTCATTTGTAAATAATCGTCAACCAAAACAATAAGCTTGTAAGGAGCATTTTCTAAAACTTCGTCTATGCTCGGAAAATCATTCAACCACCAATTGCCAAAATCAAGCTTTATGTCAAACTTATTTGGGTCATTTTTAGGAGAAAGCATAGAAACAGTATAACGTTTCAACTGTCTTGCCATTCCTCTTGTCCATCCCTCTTTTAAGCTGCCAACAATAATTTTTGTACCATGTGTATCTGGAAAAAGAAAGGTTTCTGAATCTCTATTTATAAACCAGTTAATCTTTACATCTTCAAGATATTTACTTTGTGAAAATGCTCTCCAATCTATTTCAACTACTACCTCATAATCAAGAAGATTTACAGATTTAGCTTTCCCATATTCATCAACTTCAACACTAGCTGGTCTGCTTATTAATTTTATGGTATGACCTAATTTATGAACTGCGAATCTTCCAACGCCTTTTTCCCCCATTGGGATTCTCCAAAAAATTGGGCTCCTTTTTATTTGCCTCGATCCATCAGTGTTAATTGGTTTTCTAAAATCAGTACCTGGTTCGAACCAAACATTTTCAAGTACTTCTTTAGTAAGACCAGTTCCATAATCGGTAATAGTTATTTGCGCTTTGTCGACATTTTCAATATTTTCAAATTTTACCGTTACCTCCTTTGAATCTGCATCATAACTATTTTTTATTAGTTCATAAATAGCCATCACAGTACTTTTGATTAACTCTTCGCCTAACAACACTAATATGTGCGCCTTAGGTTTAAAGGTTGTAACAACATCAACAATTACTTTTATTGGATAGTCTTTTCCATCCGAATTTGTAATAAAAACAAACTCATCACTGCCAACAAAATCATCTTTTGGTGAATAATAAATGACTTTATCATTTAGAGTTAGGCTTCCATTTTTTCCGCCATATAAAGAACTTGGTATGCCGGAAATAATATCTTCCGTATTCAGTTTCAAAACATCATTTCGAGAAACTCTATATTCTACTATTTTTGCTGGTTCAATATCAAGTATTAATTCAGTTTTCATAGCATTAGTTTTTTTATTGCGTTACCTAAAGCTACTGCCATCAATGGCGGCACTGCATTACCAATTTGTTTAAACGCTGCTGTTCTGCCTCCTTCAAAGAAATAGTCATCAGGGAAGGATTGTATTCTTGCAGCTTCACGAACTGATATTGAACGTATCTGTTTTGAATCGGGATAAATGTAATAATGCCCATCTTTAGAGATGTGTGCTACAACAGTGTGAGAGTGTCCAAGAGGGTCAACAACTTTGTACCTGTCTAAAAATGCCTCTGTATTATTATGGCTTTGTAATCGTTTAGGCAAATCATTATACTTCAACCGTTCTTTTTTATTAAGCCACTTATCAATGGCAATTGAATATATTTCCAGATCTCTTTCATTATGCTGCCTTGTAATATGCTGGGTTGTAAAATCAATACCATTTCTGGTTTCAGTTGTTTGCTGGTAAGGATTAATTTTTTTAGTGTACTTAGCAATATTCATTTCCTGCCCAGGAATTAAATTTGGCAGGTCGGCAAATAAATCTTTCTTTATTTGCCAGTTGTTTTCAATTGTTTCAAGTTCAGGAAACTCAAACTTTGATTTCCCTTTACGACCAATAATAATTACCCGTCTTCTTCTTTGAAGGACTCCATATTCTTCAGCATTTAATACTTTATAATCTGCAGAGTAGCCTATTTCTTCAAACAGAGAAAGCATCTCATTCAGGTACTTTTTATTACCCGCAGTTAGAAGCCCCAATACATTTTCAAAAACAAAAAATTTTGGTTTATACCGAACCAGAAAATCTGCATAATGCCTGAACAGATAATTTCTCTTGTCGCCACTCATTCTGTTTGGGTCACGGCTTCTGCCTACAAGTGAATATGCCTGGCAAGGGGGGCCGCCGATAATCACATCAATTTTCCTTGCCCCCGGTTGCTTATCTATAGTATCAAAAATATTTCCAATTGTTTTATTAGTGATTTCACAGTTAATTACCGATGAAATCAGGTTTTCAGGAATACTGTTCCACAGTTCATCTCTTGTGATATCACCTTTCAGATATGAATAATATGTGCTGACTTTGTTATTTTCATCCAGGTAATGAAAAGCCAAACGGGTTTTTAGGGTATCCGCTGCTTCTTTATTCATTTCAACGTGGGCAACAGGGTTGAAGCCCTCCCGGATAAATCCCTCAGAAAGTCCACCTGCACCGGCAAAAAGGTCAATAAAATTCATACAACTAAATTAGCTCTTTTCTTCTTAATACGTTGGTTTACAATCTTATAATATGTATTGAAGGGCTTTTAATGGTTTAAATTTTTTATCATTAACCATTCGCAAATAACCCGGTCCTATACTTCCCGAAATTACCCCATTCCCAATTACCCCACAATACCATAAAAGGGTTATTCCCTACCCCTCCCTCCTTTATAGAACAGGCACAAGGGAACAGCTTGTTATAAGCCAACTCACTTATAACCCACAAACCGCAATAAATAAAGAGTAATCAGTTTTTAACCACCGTCGGTCCCCCCTCCCCCAACCAGGTCGCAAACACCTCCGACACCTTCCACTCGTGCCCTGCATAGAACCGGGGGCGGGCAATCATGTATTCCAGGAAATCGGTCACGTCTTTTTTCGTGCAGCTGATCATGGTATTCAGCACCATCCGGCCGGCGCGGGGACCGGCTTTGATTTTGATATTAACGGCAGGACTGTTCTTCAGGAAATAATCACCGGTGAAACGTATATCGGCCACGAGGCTGTCCAGGAGTTTTTGTTCGTCGGACTTTGTCCAGCGGGAGAAAACGGCATAGCGGTCGTACAGGGGCTTCTCATATACATTCTGGAGACCGATATAATGGGCAGCCAGCTGGACCACGAGGCCCGGGTATGCTTTGTTGCTGTTGCCACCAACAAAACTCAGCTGCACATAGACCAGGTCGCCGGCCCGGGGCTTCACCCCGCTTTTTTTATTGTTGATGGTAAAATAATAATAGTCGCCTTTTATCAGGTGGCAGCGGCCCACACCGATCGTGGTGGTATCAGCATGTTTATCCCGGTACATGCCTCTCAGCACACCCAGTTGCTTCTCGGCAATGGTTACCCCAACAGGCAGCTTCAGCTGCACAATCTTTATACTGTCTATATTGTTGGTGTCATCACCAACAATTGGCAGGTCCACCATATAATCTGTAATGGGGAAGGCCCGGACCAGTTTGCTGGTATCGGGTTGGGCAAGGCTGTGTACGGTGGTGAACAGGAATAGTATGAAGAGTACCTTTTTCATAAAGCGTTTTATACAGAAATATAGAGACTGAAAAGATAGGTTTTTGTCAGTGGGGGAGGGTATATTGGCGCTTTTTCTTCTACTGACCGGTAAGACATCTAAGTAAATAGTTGAACCCCGTTGGGGTTCCGGGAATCGGGGGGGCCGTACCCCGGGTTGACACCCGGGGCTATTGATTATTCAACCCCGTTGGGGTTGTGAGTGTGGCTGTTTATAAGAGCCTGCCCGCTTTTTATCATCCGGAGCGAAATCATGTTGTCATCCTGAGTAGACTGCCTCTTTACGATTGGTTCAGGGGTGAAAAAATAGACACTGAGGCAGTCGTATCGAAGGGTGACATTTGAGGGTCCCGATACTTCGGGAAGGGTCTGAGGTAAAAATTATCCTTTACCTTTCAAAAAAATAGCTCTTGAAGAAACTGTTCCTCATACTATTCCTTGTCTCCCTCAATTCCTCCCTCCACGCCCAACCCTACATCGACCCCCTCAACCTGCGCTATACCTACGGCTTCCGCAATAATAACGCCTTCGCCACCCCGCATCAGCATCTCTATATCGGCTCGGACCTGCCCATCAAACTGAAAGCAAATACCTACCTGCTGCTGAGTCCTTTTTATGAACGCTGGCAGATTGATTCAGGAGCAAAAAAAGAAATCGTGCCCACGGTACAAAGCCTGGCCCTGCCGGTGGGACTGATATTTCCGGTAAATAAAAAATGGAGCCTGACCCTGATGGGGATTGTGCGGAAAAACGGGGAAACCCTGTTTGGCATGAAGAGCCTGCAGGTGGGCGGCACCGGCTTTGCCAGTTATGCAGCGAAGCCGGATCAGAAATTCCGCTTCGGGCTCTATGTAAACTCCGAATTCTTCGGCCTTTTTGTAATGCCCCTGCTGGGGACCGACTGGCGGATCGATAAAAAGAATTACCTCTTCGGCCTGCTGCCGGGACGACTGACCTGGGAACATGAATGGAATAAAAAACTCTACGGCGGCCTGACTTTCCGGGCCATTACCAACTCCTTCCGGCTCACCCAAAACCAATACCTCCGCCTGGATGATAACCAACTCTCGGCCTTCCTCGACTTCTACCCCTCCAATCGCTTCTGCCTGACCCTGGAACCAGGCATTGGCCTCTTCCGTAAAATCCGGACCGGCAGCGGTAAACGAAATTACCTGCTCACGAGGGATTGGGGGGATGGGGCGTTTATTAAAGTGAGTAGTTCGTATAGGGTGAGGTTGTAGTGCTTCCCCTTCGATACGCCCCCTTCGATACGCCGAGGGTTCTTTTTCAACACCCCTGTAGTTCATCTAAACGGCTACTCAGGATGACACGAGCGATACGTTTATTAAGATATTCTGTTGAATAGGCTTTTCATAATTCACATACTCTCGCTGCTTTTCATCCTACGGAGCGGAATGTTCGTGTCATCCTGAGTAGACGCCCAAGAAATCCTTCAGGGCTGGAATAGAACTACCTGCGTCGTACCGAAGGATGCGAAGAATATACTTCTTATTCAACGCATATTATGCGTAGATTATTTTTAAATACGTTAAATATTGTGTATATTCAACGCAAATGGCGGTATATATTCACCAATTGAGAGACTGGCCCCGGTTCACCTGGGATAACGGAAAACTGGCATCCCTGCTGGCTGAAGCCCGGTTTGAACAGGGAAAAATCCTGGGACAGATGCAAAAAATAGGGTTTGACCTGCAGGCCGCCGCCAATCTGGAAAATCTGAGCCTGGACCTGTTGAAGTCGGGTGAGATAGAAGGGGAACTGTTGGACCCTGCTGAAGTGCGCTCCTCTCTGGCCCGAAGACTGGGACTGGATTTTGATCCGGAAATCATACCTGGCAGGAGAGTGGATGCTATCGCAGAACTGATGCTGGATGCCACCCGGAATTTTGAATCCCCGCTCAGCACGGTACGACTCTGCTCCTGGCAGGCTGCTTTATTTCCCACCGGGCAGAGCGGCTTACTGAAAATAAAAACCGGCGGCTGGCGGGATAATCCCCCGCAGGATCCGATGCAGGTGGTATCAGGGCCCATGGGACGCGAAACCATCCATTTCACCGCACCGGAAGCAAGCCTGGTTCCCGATGAAATGAAACAGTTCCTGGATTGGTTCAACCAGGTTGATGAAACAGAACCATTCCTGAAAGCCGCCCTGGCCCATCTTTGGTTTATCACGATCCACCCTTTCGAAGACGGCAACGGACGGATAGCCCGTGCAATCACCGACCTTCAACTCTGCAGGGCTGATAAAACCTCCTTCCGTTTTTACAGCATGAGCGCACAAATAAGAAAAGAACGCAATGCCTATTATAAAAAACTGGAACAAACACAGCAGGGAGGACTTGATATCACCGACTGGATGGAATGGTTCCTGCAATGCCTGCTGAACAGCTTTGCTTCCGCATCTGTTATTCTGGAGGCGGTTCTGAAAAAAAGCCGTTTCTGGTCCAGCTACCAGTTGCAATCATTTAATGAACGACAACTACGGATGTTGAACAAACTCCTCGATGGATTTACAGGCAAACTCAGCAGTTCCAAATGGGCCGCCATGAACCACTGCTCACATGATACCGCTCTCCGCGATATACAGGATCTCCTCCGCCGTAATATCCTGCGCAAAGAAGAAGCGGGGGGAAGAAGTACCAGTTATGTATTGGTATAAAGAATATTTCGGTATGTCCCCTTCGATACGCCGAGAGTTCTTTTTCAACACCCCTGTAGTTCATCTAAACGGCTACTCAGGATGACACGAGCGATACGTTTATTAAGATATTCTGTTGAATAGGTTTTTCATTATTCAATTACGCTCGCTGCTTTTCATCCTACGGAGCGGAATGTTCGTGTCATCCTGAGTAGTCCGCCGCGGCGGACGTACCGAAGGATGAGTAGAATCATACCCCCTCCCCCCTGAAATTCTTGGCTCACCCTATAGCGTCTCATTACCTTTAAAAACAAACTTATGACCATGAAACCCCTGTATCTCCGGTTAGTACTGGCGCTGGTGCTTGCCCTGATTGTGCTGTTGATCATCAGTGCCTTTCGCCCCGCTGATCCGGCCCCGGCCGTAGTGGTTAAAACCCTCCAGGTAGTGAACATCACAACGACTTCAGCCGATTGCCTGTTCTCCGTGGAAGATCCGCAGTCATTACCCAAGACCCTGGGTGTTTGTATCGGTAAAGCAGTAAATCCGACCACCGCCAATACCCGGTTCGGACTGGCCAAGGCCGGACAGGGACCCATCAAGTTTCGTTCCACCATGACCGGCTTAACCCCGGGCACCCCCATCCATGTACGGGCCTATGCCATTGTATCGGGCAATACGATCTATGGAAATGATATGCTCTTTACTACGGCAAAGCCAGTGAAGTGAGGAGGGGTAAATACGGTTTGCTTCGAAACAACATCATTCCGCTCCGCCACCCTTCGATACGACCCCTTCGATACGTCCCGCATGCTTCGGCAAGCTCAGCATGACAAGGACTGTTGTCACCCTGAGTTTAT
>CAZYTV010000014.1:0-29769 GCA_964650455.1 uncultured Chitinophaga sp.
GATGAAAATCATGTGGAGAATATGATAAAGGCCGGTATAGAGTTAAGGAATTACGCCCTGCGCTACAACCAGAAAAGAACCGATGCCGGCCTGGTGCCCTGGGAATTACGTATAGGCATTCACGTAGGACCCATTGTGGCCGGGGTGGTCGGTAAGCGTAAATACGCTTATGATATCTGGGGCAGCACCGTTAACATTGCCAGCCGGATGGAAAGCAATGGCCAGCCCGGCAAGATCAATATTTCCTCCTCCGTATATGAACTGGTGAAAGACCAGTTTGAATGTACCTACCGCGGCAAGATCAATGCAAAAAATATCGGGGATATTGATATGTATTTCCTGGAGGGGAAGGTCGGGCACCCGAAGGAGGAGATTGCGGAGTATGATCCGTTGGTGGGGGAGGAGCGGTCAGTGGTGAGTGGTGAGTAGTGAGTGGTGAGCCTGCCTGCCGGCAAAGGCAGGTAATGAGAATGAGTAGCTTCGGAAATTTCATGTGAGCTATGAGGCAGTCTGACTGCCGAAATAGTTTGTGATTAACATTACAAGGAGTATGAGCTAAATCAGGTGTTTGTTTCTGAAAGCTATCCCTGAACAGAATTTAAGGTATTTTTCAAATTCATACGTTTTGTATTTATCGGAGAATGAGCAATGAAAAACTTTTGTAAAAGGTAATCTGCTTTTGGTATAGGAAATATCTCCATTCTGATGACGTCTTAATCGGTCATTCAGGTCCTGCGTACAACCGGTATAATAAGTACCGTCGGCACAAAGCAGAATATAAACATGATGAAAATCTGATTCCTCCATTTTGGCTAATCAAAATTCCTGTGAAATTTGATAGCACCAAGGTGAAAATAACCAGGGGAAAGTGTTTTTTTTCTGGAGACAGGGTGTGATTTAAGGAGGATTTCGGAGGGCGAATCCCTCCTTCGCTAAAGCCGGAGGGCACAAGTAAGCGGACGTGTCCGCCGAAGCCCCTGGTAAATTATGTTTAGAAAAGTAAATCAACAAAAAGCCCTCCGAGGCTTTAGCTTCGGAGGGCGAAGGCGGAGACCGAGGGATTCGAACCCTCGATACCCTTTAGGGGTATACACACTTTCCAGGCGTGCCTCTTCAACCGCTCGAGCAGGTCTCCATTTGGTTCAAAAGGGGCACAAAAATAGGGGTTTTAGGCTTACCAGTTGCTTGCCTGGTCAGCATTTAATCTTTCCGAAAAGTCTTCCGGCTGATTTTGCTTCCAATACGGGTCAAATTTCACAAACCAGGAGATCCAGAGACTGCGGCTCAGGCGCATCAGCCAAGGCTGAAGAAGGATCAGGATCAGGGCATTTGCTCCCAACCAGTAAAAAAGGTGCATTTCGGTGGAAATACCGATCAATAGCCACCAGGCTATAAAAGTGGCCACACTGATGGCCACGGTAAGCGCATAACTGACATAACTGGTGCCATAATAAAAGCCCACTTCCAGTTCGGTCATCTGCCCGCAAACCGGGCAGCTCTTATTCATTTCGAGATTTTTTTTAAAACTCAGGGTCAGCGGATTCTTAAATAATCTTCCCTCCCGGCATCGGGGACATCTGCAACTGATGGAGGATGCGAGATAGCCCCGGTGTACTTGTTTATCAGACATACTTATACGTTGGTTGTATTTTGTTCTATTATTTGCTGCAGTTGGGCCACCTGTATCACCCCGGATTGCCGCCACAATTGCTTTCCCTGCTGAAATAAAAGCAGGGTGGGTACACTTTGTACGTTATACGCCTGTGCGGCTGCCGGACTCTGATCAATATCAATTTTGATGATCCGCACTTTATCACCCATACGCTGGTGTAATTGCTCCAGCACGGGCTTCATCATCTTGCAGGGACCACACCAGGTGGCGGTGAAATCCACCAATACCGGTGTGTTTCCCCGGATCAGTTCCCCAAAACTTTCTTTTTTATTGCTTGTCTGCACGTTTTTCCTTTTTAAACATACTGAATAGCAAACCACCCATCATGGCCCCATAAGCGGTACTGTTATGCCATTTGGAAGTGATCATACAAGTGCCGCTGCTGCAACCGATCTGCTGCCAGTATAAGTAGCCTGCAACTGCTCCCAGCAACACCCCGGCGATCGTCCATTTATTATTTAGTGCCCAGTTCTTCATAGTCTGTATTGTCAATTGTCTTTTTATTCATTTCCCTGGCAGGAGGTGTATAACAGGCATTGCCCGCACAACAGACCCCGTCGGTTACTAATGAGAATACCAGGAAAAACCCACCCAGGAATATACCCGGCACCTGGCCTTCGCTGATGGAGGAGTACAAAATTAACGAACCCAGCCCAACCCGCACGAATTTCAGGGTGGTCCACCCGCTTTTTATCCTGTCAAATAAGTTCATGTTCAGTTATTTCTGCAAATTTCCACGAATAAGGCCGGCAGGGGGGTGACAATAGTTACAAAAAGAAATGGAATACCCCAATGCTTAAAAACAGGCCGAAAGCATGCGGGTGACTGACATTGATCAGTCATGGTTTCGTCATGGCCATTTTACTTTGCGTAACCAAAAGCACATAAACTTCCGGGAGTAATACGCAGATTTACTCCTGGCAGTTTCATGTAATGATAACTACATGCACCATCCATTAAATAAACGAGCAATGAAAATTGAACAAATTTATACCGGCTGCCTCGCAGAAGCCGCGTATTATATCGAAAGTAATGGCGAAGCCGCCATCATTGACCCGCTACGGGAAACCAAACCCTATGTGGACAAGGCTGACCGGAACGGTGCCACGATCAAATATATCCTGGAAACACATTTTCATGCTGACTTCGTGAGCGGACACCTGGACCTGGCTAATAAAACAGGGGCCACGATCGTATTCGGCCCAACGGCTGCACCGGATTATGAAGTGCATGTGGCGACCGATGGAGAGTTACTTAAACTGGGTCATGTAACGATCAAAGTACTCCATACACCCGGTCATACCATGGAATCCACCACCTACCTGCTGCTGGATGAAAAAGGGAGGGAACATTGCATCTTCACCGGGGATACTCTGTTTATCGGTGATGTGGGCCGCCCGGATCTGGTACAAAAACTAAAATCAGAAGTTACCCCCGAATTACTGGGCGGTTATTTGTATGATTCGCTCAGGAACAAAATCATGCCTCTGCCGGATGAAGTGATCGTTTACCCCGGGCATGGTGCCGGTAGTGCCTGCGGAAAAAATATGAGTAAGGAAACCACCGACACACTCGGTCATCAGAAAGATACCAACTATGCGCTCCGGGCAGATATGACCAAAGAAGAGTTTATTAAAGCCGTGACGGACGGACTGGTGGAACCTCCGCAATATTTTCCCTTCAATGTATTACTGAACCTGAAAGGGGGCATGGAGAGTATTGATGATATTATCCATAAAGGAAAGAATCCCCTTTCTGCCAATGAATTCGAAGCGATCTGGGAAAGCACCGATGCCCTGGTGCTGGATACCCGGAAGAAAGATGAGTTTGCGGCAGAACATATTCCCGGCTCCACCTTTATTGGTGTGGATGACAGTTTTGCTCCCTGGGTGGGCACCCTGATCACCGACCTGAAACAGCCGATTCTTTTCATTGCCGATGAGGGCCGCGAAGAAGAAGTGATCGTCCGGCTGGCCCGCGTGGGCTATGATCATACCATTGGATTCCTGAAAGGAGGGGTGAGTGCCTGGAAAGAATCCGGCTTTGCCACGGATCTGATCAAAGAAATCAGTTCCGAAGATTTTGCCACCCTCTACGAGATGGACAGCAAACATACCCACCTGCTGGATGCCCGCCGGAAAAGCGAGTTTGATTCAGAACACCTGATGGGTGCTGAAAACTTCCCGCTTGATTTTATCAACCAGAACATGGCCCAACTGGACCGAAATAAAAAATACTTTATTCATTGTGCAGGCGGTTACCGTTCCCTGATCATGTGTTCTATTCTTAAATCAAGGGGATTTGATCACCTGGTGAATATAAAAGGCGGGTACAAAGTACTCAGCCAGACAGGACTGGCAAAAACGAAGTATATGGCACCGAAGACGATGCTCTGATTTTTTGAACGACTGCTTACTGCTTATCATGATGCTGTTTCCACCAGTGAAACAGCATTTTTTTCAGGGCAGTTTAATTTTATAAGCCGTTTCATGTTTCACTTCGGTCATGATAAAACTGCTCTGCACCGTTCCGATATCGGTGAGTTTGGCCAGCTTGTTGACAATAAAATCCTGGTAAGCGGCCATATCCGTTACCGCAACTTTCAGCAGGTAATCATAGACACCGGTCATGTGGTAACACTCCATCACTTCTTCAAATTTCACGATCACTTTTTCAAAATTCAGCAGGATGCTCTGTGCATGCTGCTTTAACTGCACATTGGTGAAAGCCACCAGGCTCTTGCCGATCTTGTGCTTATCCACGATAGCGGTATAGCGGGTAATATATCCTTCCTGTTCCAGCCTTCTCTTTCTTTCATAAACCGGGGTAACCGATTTGCCCAGTTTATCTGCCAGCTCCTTGGTGGTCAGCCGGGCATCCGCCTGTAAGAGTTCCAGCAGGCGGATATCTGTTTTATCTAAGATCATAAAAGATGATTTATCTAAAAATACTGAATATTTCAGTCGATTATTCTTTTTTTGATTCAATAACAGGGTAAAACAGATTTGTTTTCTGCTTTTTTCAAAGTCATTTAAATGCCCGGATAATTGTATGAAATTCGGATTCAATCAAATCAGCCGTTATGAAAAAGCAGTCATTTGCCCCCGAAACCCAGATGATGGGTTATGGATATAAACCTGAACTGAGTGAAGGATCTGTCAAATGCCCCATTTTCCAGACCTCTACTTTTGTATTTAAATCGGCAGAGGCCGGGAAGGCCTTTTTTGAAATGGCCTATGGTAAACCCGGGCATGAGGGGGAGGAAATGGGACTGATCTACAGCCGGATCAATAACCCGGATATGGAAATACTCGAAGAACGGCTGAAACTCTGGGATGGTGGTGAAAAAGCCGCTGCGTTTTCCAGCGGCATGAGTGCTATTGCCACCACCCTGATGACTTTTCTGAGTCCGGGGGATGTGGTGCTTTACAGCAATCCGCTCTATGGCGGCACACATAAATTCATTCATCATATACTTACCCATTTTGGCGTGGAAGTCATTGGCTTCAGGGCCGGGCAGACCCGCAAAGAACTGGAGAAGCTGCTGGTGGAGAGCGGTAATGCCAGGCGGTTAAAAATGATCTTCATTGAAACACCGGCAAATCCCACCAATGATATTACAGATATAGAAATGTGCAGTATCATCGCAAAGCGTTTTTCTTTTCCGGATAAAAAAGTATTGCTGGCGGTGGACAATACCTATATGGGCCCCCTCTGGCAACACCCGCTAAAGCTGGGTGCCGACCTGGTGTTGTATTCTGCCACCAAGTATATCGGCGGGCACAGTGATGTGATTGCCGGTGCCGTGGTGGGTTCTGCCGACCTGATCGGTAAAATTAAAAAGACCCGCACTTTTTTTGGTACCATGATCGATCCGCATACGAGCTGGCTGCTGATGCGGAGTCTTGAAACCCTGAAGATCCGGATGGAAGCGGCAGCGGCTAATGCTGAGAAAGTGGCGGATTTTCTGCTTCATCACCCTAAAGTGGAGAAAGTATATTATCTCGGCTTTACGGCGATGAACAATCCAGAACAGGAAGCCGCTTTTAAAAAGCAATGCCTGGGCAAAGGAGCCATGCTGAGTTTTGATATTGAAGGAGGCGAAAAAGAAGCGTTCACTTTCCTGAACAACCTGCAACATATTAAACTGGCGGTCAGCCTGGGAGGTACAGAGAGCCTGGCCGAACACCCGGCCACCATGACTCATTCCGATGTGCCATTGGAGGAGAGGGAGGAGTTGCAGGTCAGCAGTAAACTCATCCGGCTCAGTATTGGTATTGAGAACAGCCGGGATATTATCAGTGATATCGAACAGGCCCTGGAGAAGGTAAAGTTGCCTGAACCAGCCCTGTGATTATTGTCACCGGCTCTTTTTCGGAAGCGGGTTATTTTTGCTTAAATATTCAATTATGCCAACGATAAAAATGACCACGCAGGACTTTAAGGATAAGGTCTTCAATTACGAAACAGAGAAAGAATGGAAATACCAGGGTACTTTACCCGCGATCATTGATTTCTATGCCGACTGGTGCGGACCCTGTAAAACAGTGGCTCCCATCCTGGAAGAATTATCTGCAGAATACGAAGGTAAACTGCTGATCTATAAAGTGGATACTGAAGCGGAACAGGAATTGTCTGCCGTATTCGGTATTCAGAGTATCCCGACTTTATTATTCATTGATTCCGCCGGCGAACCGATGATGCAGCCAGGGGCATTTCCGAAACATGTGTTTAAGAAAGTGATTGAGGAAAAACTGCTGGCACCGGTCAAAACTGAAGAATAGTCAATTGATATAGTAGCAAGAAAGAATCCCGCTGAGTAGCGGGATTCTTTGTTTATAGGGTTTATGAGGTTTATAAGGAAGAGTATGAGAGCGGGACGGTTTTTAACGCAGACCTGCGCGAAAACTGTATTACTTCAGCATATCCTGAAACATCTTCGTGTCATAATCCGCGCTGCCCACCTGGTTGAAAAGGATCTCTCCTTTTTCATTGAATATAACGGTCATCGGAATACCCTCTGTCACAAAAAGCTGGGGCAGGTTGCTGGCCGGATAATAAATGGGGAGTTTCATATTGTTATTGGCCGCATAGGTTTTGGCTTTATCAAAATTATCATCAAGCGAAAGCATCACGAATTCTACTTTGCTTCGATCGGATTTTGATCCTAGACTTTCAATGGAAGGGATTTCTGCGCGGCAGGGAGGGCACCAGGTGGCCCATAAATTCACAAATACTTTTTTTCCTTTGAACTGCGACAGGTCCACGAGTTCACCCCGGCCATTCATCATCCGGAAGGAGGGGAGGGCAGAACCGGCTGAAGCAGCAGGTGCCGGACCAGGGCCAATCTGATCATTGTCCACGGCAGGCTGGACTGTTGTGGCTGGGCCTTCAGTAGTCGTATTTGCAGTACCCGGTCCCTGAGCTTTTTCCGGGGCATTATTACAGGCAACCAGTAACAGGATCAGGGTCAACGAAAGAAAAACAATTTTCATATATTGATCATTTGAGGTGCAAAATGGATGGATTCAGTGGGATATTCAGTGATTAATATCACCGCAATTTCAACAGGCAAGATGCAAATTTGTTAAAACTAATTCAAATGCAGCAGTTTTGGGACGAACGGTACCAGGAAACCGACCATGTTTACGGAGAGGCTCCGAATGCTTATTTCAAAGCCTTTATTGATCAGCAAAAACCGGGTACTCTCTTACTGCCGGCTGAAGGAGAGGGACGTAATGCTATTTATGCTGCTTCCAGGGGCTGGGTGGTGGAGGCATTTGATTTCAGCCCGGTAGCCCGGGAGAAAGCACTGAAACAGGCAGCGGCAAAAGGAGTGAGGATCCGGTACGATGTACAGGATATTTCACTGTTTACCGCTTCCAAACACTATGATATGGTGGCACTTTTATATGTCCATCTGCCCGAACCACTCCGTCATTCTTTCCATACCCAAATTTATAAATCTGTTAAACCCGGCGGATTCCTGTTGTTGGAGGCTTTTGCGAAAGAACAACTGGCTTTCAATAGTGGTGGTCCGAAAGAGGCATCCCTGTTATATGATGCGCCCTCGATCTGCAGCGATTTTCCCTTCCTCCACCTGCTTTCCTGTGAGCAAAAGGAAGTCATACTGGATGAAGGTCCGTTTCACCAGGGCAGGGCAGCGTTATTAAGGCTCACCGGCCAGCGGTTATAATCATTAATTACTCAGGTAAGCACAGAACATCCATACCAGTTTTTCCTGCTGACGGATATAATCACTCATCAGTGCATTGGTGCCTTCGTCATGGGCATCGGCGGATAGTTGTAAGATTTCCCGTTCCTCTTCCAGTAAAATACTGAGACTTTCCATGACTGATTTCAGTGCATGCTTGCCATTGCCCTGGTTTTTGACTTCTTTGATCTTTGCATGTTTCAGGTAATCGGAATAGCTGTGATCAGGAACATGACCAAGGGTAAGGATCCGTTCAGCCACTTCATCAATTTTCAATTGCAGATCTGTATAGAGTTCTTCAAATTTGAGATGCAGTTCAAAAAAATTATCCCCTTTAATATTCCAGTGAAAACCACGGCTGTTGATATACAGCACCTGAAGATTGGATAATAATACATTCAGTTTGTCACCCAGTACTTTCGCTTTTGCGGCATCAAGGCCGATTCTGTTTTTTCTCATGATTCATCTTTTTCAATACAAATTTAACCGGTAGCCTGTTGCCCCTCTTTGATTTACCTCAGTAAAAGATGGGATTCCGGTTGATTCTCATAACAGACCTGGCTGTCTTTTCTGCTGTTTTTTTACATCTGCATGACTTACTGAACAGTGACTTCCATCACCCAGGCCATTAAATTGCCATATAACCGTTGATAAGTCAGTTGACTGGCTGAGGCGAATCATCCGGAACTGTGACAGAACACGCAGAACCAGGCCTGTCGCGGGTGCAATTTTACATCGTATTTCAACACTCACTAAAAATCTCTCAACATGAAACATCTTGTCATTCTCGGAGCGGGTACTGCCGGCACTATGATGGCCAATCACCTGAGCCATCACCTGAAAAGACCCGAATGGCGCATCAGCATCATTGATGAGCGTTCTGAGCACCATTATCAGCCCGGTTATCTTTTCCTTCCCTTTGATATTTATGAACCGGAAGATATCGTAAAATCTATCCAGGAGTTTATTCCTAAAACAGTAGATCTTATCCAGGCTTCCATTGAACGAATCCTGCCTGATGTAAATAAAGTGATGATGTCCGATGGCAGCGTGGTCGTGTACGATGTAATGATCGTGGCCACCGGAGCCAAGATTGCCCCGGAGGAAACCGAAGGCATGAAAGGCAGCGAATGGCACCAGTCCGTTTTTGATTTTTACACCTTTGAAGGCGCTTTGAATCTCCGTAACAAATTAAGGGACTGGAAAGGCGGCAAACTGGTGGTGCACATCACCGAAATGCCGATCAAATGCCCGGTTGCCCCGCTGGAATTTGCCTTCCTGGCCGATTCTTATTTCAAGCATAAACACATGCGGGATAAAGTGGAGATCACTTATGTGACCCCGCTGAGTGGTGCCTTTACAAAACCCAAAGCCACCGCCACCCTGGAACACCTCCTGGACGAAAAGCATATTCATATCGAAGGCGATTTTGCGATTGAAAAAGTGGATAATGAAAATAAAAAAATCATTGATTACGGCGGACGTGAAATACCCTTTGATATCCTGGTGACTGTGCCTACCAATAAAGGAGATGAAGTGATGGAACGCTCCGGTATGGGCGATGACCTGAATTATGTGCCCACCCATAAAGCGACCCTGCAATCCAAGGCTTACCAGAATGTGTTTGTACTGGGTGATGCCAGTAATATCCCCGCCTCAAAAGCCGGTTCAGTAGCCCACTTCGAGGCAGAGATTCTTACCGAGAATATTTTACGCTATGTAAAAGGCGAACCGTTAAAAGAAGAATTCGACGGACATGCCAACTGTTTCATTGAAACCGGCGGCGGTAAAGCCCTCCTGATCGACTTCAACTATACCCATGAACCGGTAGAAGGTTCATTTCCTTTCCCGGGCCTGGGCCCGCTTCGCCTGCTCAAAGAAAGCCGGATGAATCACATGGGCAAACTGGCCTTCCGCTGGGTGTACTGGCATATGCTGCTGAAAGGAACTCATATTCCTTTTGTATCAGCCACCATGACCGAGTCCGGAAAGAAATACGAGAAAGCAGAAACTGTATAATATAATCATTCACAACAAAAATTTATTTTATGGAAAAAGTAATTGCAGGTAAAACCATCCACGTAAACGAAGAAGGTTTTATGACCGATTTTAAAGAATGGGATAATCATATCGGGGAAGCCCTGGCTGCTGAAAATGAAATCAGCCTCAGCGCTCGTCACTGGGAAGTACTGGGTTATTTACAAACTGAGTTCAAGAATGAAGTGCCCCTGAGCATCCGTAAAATCGGTAAAAGCGGTGTGGTGGATATCAAGGAATTCTACCAGCTCTTCCCGAAAGCCCCGCTGAAAACCGCTACTAAAATTGCCGGCATCCCTAAACCTGCCAGCTGTATTTAATCAACACTTAAAACGAAAGTTATGAGCGAGAATAAAGGCGAAATCAAAAAGATGATGATCATCTTGTCCAAAGCCACCCTCGAGAACGTATATGCCGCATTTGTACTGGCCAATGGTGCCCGTATGGAAGGGATCGATTCAGAAATATTCTTTACTTTCTTCGGACTGGAAGCCGTACACAAAAAGAAAAATGCGAACCTGCATATTGCCACCGTTGGTAACCCGGCTATGCATATTCCCACCCTGGTAGGCGGATTACCCGGTATGGAAGCCCTGGCCACCACGATGATGAAAAAAGAGATGGCCAAGATCGACATGCCCGAAATACCCGAGTTCCTGGAGATCCTCTCCGACAGCGGCGTCAGGATGTGGGCCTGTAAACTGGCCATGGATATGTTCCACTATAAGAAAGAAGACCTCTTTGCAGGGGTGGAAGAAGTCATCACCGTTGGTGACTTCTATAAGAAAAGTGAAGGCGAAGGCGTACACATGCTCTTCATCTGATCTGAAACTTTGTTGAGATATAAAGAGTGAGTGTTTTATTTACAGTTCAGGCTGTACCGAAGTTAGCATCCTTGTCCGTTCACGGATATGAAGCGCTTCCGGTACGGCCTTTTTTTGTCTTAATGCGGCAGTTTGTCCCGCAGTACCCCATAACACCAGGTGCCAGCAATGGCACTGAGTAAAGTGATGAGGGTGGCCGTGGCCCCGGTACCAATCTGGGCAAACAGCGGACCCGGGCAGGCTCCTGTCATTGCCCAGCCAAAACCGAATAATAAGCCACCCAGGATATTCCCCTTATTGAGTTTACGGGTTACAAATTCAATCGGCTCTCCGTAGATGGTTTTGATGTTGAATTTTTTAATCAGCCATACGGAAATGACACCAACTGCAACAGCAGAACCGATGACCCCATACATGTGAAAACTCTGCCCGCGAAACATTTCCTGTATCCTGAACCAGGAAATCACTTCTGCTTTGATCAGGATGATGCCGAATAAAATGCCTGCGGCCATGTATTTAAAATTATACCACCAGGGGTGTTTCAGCTCGGATTCATTCAGGCAAACGGCATCGAGTGACCGGACTTCGAAGTCGGCATTCTGCGTGAGGAATTCGTGATGCTTTATTTCTTTTTCAGTGGATGCAGACATCAGTTCAGAGTTTAAGGATAAAAGGAAGAACCAGGTTGGCTACGATAAAACCACCGGCCATAAAACAAATGGTGGCTACCAGGGAAGGTAATTGCAGGGTGGCCAGTCCCATGATGGAATGACCACTGGTGCATCCGCCGGCATAACGGGTGCCAAAGCCCACCAGGAATCCGCCACCCACCATCAATATCAAACCTTTGGCGGTGAGCAAAGCAGGCCAGTTAAATAATTCCGCGGGTACCATATTTTGAAAATTACTGATTCCATATCCGGCCAGTTCTTCTGCCAGTTTCGGACTCACCTGTACGGGTTCAGCACTAAGTAACCATTGCCCGGCGATAATACCGCCCAGTAATATACCGCCGACCAGGAACAGATTCCATACTTCGTTTTTCCATTCGTAATTAAAGAAAGGAACTTTTGCCGGGAGGCAGGCGGCACAGATATGCCGCAGGGAAGAGGAAATGCCAAATGACTTATTACCGATGATCAGCAATACCGGAACCATCAGTCCGATCAGGGGACCGGCCACATACCAGGGCCAGGGCTGCCGCAGAAATTCTAACATGGTTTTTGTTTAAAAGATGAATGCGAATTTAAATGATCTCCGCCTATAACAATCGTTATTATTTCATGTTTGACCAGGGGCCATATTTATGGCGAACCTCCGGAAATGTATCCGCATAGGGGCCAAAAGGATAATCTACTGGTTTTGTAGACATTATGGGCCAGTCACGACTGATGTCAAACTCCCGGCGTTCCCGGCTGTTGATATAGGCCGCCAGATCAAAGGCATCTTCATCACTCAGACGGATACTTCCTGGCGGTTTATCGTAGGGCATATTATATTTAATGAACCTGGCCAGCCTGGATACCTGGTACATACCGGCACCTGTACTGTAACTGTTCAACCCCCATAGTGGCGGATAACGATAAGTGGAATGATCAGATGCCTGCAAACCTTCTCCGTTTTGTCCATGACAACGCCTGCAATGATTTTCATATAACCGGCTGCCTTTATCGCTATCGGCTGCCCTTGGCAAAAAAACTAATGGTGCGCGGGAAATTGAATCCCCTGGTGAATTCTCATCCAGCCATTTCAAATAGGCTTCAATGGCCAGGAATTCCCGGCTACTGCTGTCCGGGGCAGTACTCTGCAGGCTTCGTTCAAAACAATCCTTTACCCGTTTGTACAGGGATTCAATTGCCCCACTCCGCTCCCGGTAACGGGGGTATTGGGAATACACATGGGTAAGGGGTATGGCATTGAGATTTTTACCGGCATCGAGGTGACAATGACTGCAATTCATACCATTGGAACTGACTGCCATGCGGCCACCGGGACCATACCAGTCTGCCGTTTTGTTAATTAGCTGGTATCCATATTCCGCTTTTCCCGGAAGCGGTTCTTTATAAGGATGCGAACGGGCGTAGCAGTAAATCAGGATTCCCATTGCTGTTAATATCAAAATGGGAAAAATAAATCGTTGTAGCCCTGGAAAATTCATGCTGCATTAAATTACCGGACAGGCAGGTTGCGCAGGAAGAAATCCCGCACATTACCACCCATGATTTTATAAATATCCTCCTGGCTGAATCCTTCTTTGAGCAGGGCATTTACGATCAGGGGTAGCCCGGTTACATCAAAATGTGCGGTGATCGCCCCATCGAAATCAGAACCCAATGCTACTTTATCCACCCCGATCTTATCGGCCACATAACGGATACTTTTGGCGGTGGCCGCCGCATCCGTACCACAGACAGCGGTTTCCCAAAGACCGATCCCCACCAACCCGTTCCGTTTACCGATCTCCTGCAAATGCGCATCGGAGAGATTACGGGTATTATTACAAACCCCTTTCACGCCAGTATGCGAGATCAGCACCGGGCTTTGTGTACTGGCAAAAATATCATCAATGGTTTTGGGGGAAGCATGTGCCAGGTCAATCACCACGTGCAGGCTGTCCATCTTTTTCACCAGTTGTTTACCCATTTCAGTAAGTCCGTCTTTCTTCATACCGTGGGCAGATCCGCCCCAGGCATTGTCGAAGAAATGGGTGAGACCAATATAACGGACACCGGCTTTATAAAATTCATCGAGGTTACCCAGTTTATCATCCAGGCAATGAGCCCCTTCAATACCGAGCATACCAGCCGTCAGGGTAGGATTTTTTTTACGGTCTTCTATAAAACCGGCCAGGTCCTGCTGGTTCAGGATCACCCTGAACACCCCATCCGATTTTTTAGCAGTGCTGAAGAGTTCCGCACACTGGTGCAGGGCCCTTGATTTTACACTGAACCAGTCTTTAGGGTTACGCAACTGGGCAAAACTCAGCAGGGCAATATTGTCCGTTTTATCATCATTGTGCTCAATGTTCATATTTTTTGGTGTCTTACTAACAATGGTAAACACCTGGAAAGCCATATTAGCTTTTTGCATACGGGGAATATCCACATGCCCGTGATCATGTTCTTTCAGGTTGTTCCGGTCCCAGAGCAAGGCGTCACAATGCAGGTCGGCAATAAAGGGAATGGAATCATACCAACTGACTTTTGCCGGGGGTGATTGGTGCACGTCAAGGGTGACGTTATTCTTTTGTTTGTCGATGATGCCCGGAGCGAAGATGAAGAAGGCAATAGCGGCGAGGGCGAGTAGTACTAAGAAGTACTTTATAAACTTGCGGAGCATTTATTTTTTAGGAAAGATATGGAAAAGTCGGTAGCCGGAAGTCGGGAGTCGGTAGTATCTAAAAGTGATTGTGTTTTCTGGTGATGGTATGTGGCTGCTATAATGCTTTTTCAGGTTTAGGGTTTTTAATTTTGACTTTTTACTTTTGACTTGTGTTAGTTTTTACAAAAAAAGGCGGCCTGACCAGGCCACCTTTTATATCAAATCTTACTTCTTAGTCTTGTCCACGGACCGCCATTATACACTTCAATACCGGCGGCTTTCAATAAATTTTTCGCCATCCCGCTGCGGCCGCCGCTGAGGCAAACCGTGATCACGGGTTTATTCAGTTTTTTGAGGTCATTGATCTTGCCCCGCAGGTTGTCCAGCGGATAATTCTTTGACCCGTTAATATGCCCGCTCTTATATTCTGCCTGGCTTCTGACATCCACGATAATGGCCCCTTTACTCATCAGGTCCTTATAATCCACCGGAGTACCCCCGAAAAGTTTCTGAAGAAATCCTAACATGTGCTTGTGTTTATTTAGTTAATTAAAAATTGCATATCGCCGATACCCCCGCCATTATACACATTGGTAATACCACTTTGCTGTAAAATACCAAGGGCCATACCACTCCTGGCACCGCTGCGGCAATACACCACCACGGGTTGTTCAAAACTTTTGAATTCAGCCGTTTTGTAAGGGATCTGGTCAACGGGAATATTGATCGCGTTGGGGATATGATCCATTGCAAATTCCATCGGGCTGCGTACATCCACAATAATTGTTTTTGGGTTTTTTACCAGTTCTTTTAATGTTGCCATTGAAGTTGTTTTTATTTTTTATGAATTAGTATAATCAGAGTAATGTGGTCGGACATACGTAATCAGTTAACCGGAACAGGCCGCTTTCTTTCAGTGCCTTGAATCCGCCTTTTACGTCCACCAGTTGATGATATCCCCTTGCCCGGAGGATTGAATTAAAAATCATCGAACGGTAGCCACCGGCACAATGCACATAGGCGGTTTTGTTTTTATCGATCATCGTCATGCTTTCATTGATAAAATCCAGCGGGGCATTGATGGCATCTTCCAGGTGTTCACTGCCGTATTCACTTTTTTTACGTACATCCAGTACGTTCAGTTTTTCATGGTGCATCCGCCTTGACAATTCCGCTGCATCAATAGATTCAATGCGATCGGTTTCTTTGCCTGCGGCTTTCCAGGCATTAAATCCGCCTTTCAGGTAACCGATCGTAAAATCATATCCCACCCGGGCCAGCCGGGTAATCACTTCTTCTTCGCGGCCTTCATCGGTCACCAGCAGGATCTCCTGTTTGATATCGGGGATCATGGCACCTACCCAGGGGGCAAACTGACCATCGATGCCAATATTGATGGAGTTGGGAATAAAACCCGCTGCGAAGGATTGCGGATCACGGGTGTCCAGCACCAGCGCACTGGTTTCGGTAGCGGCTGTTTCAAATCCATCCGGACTCAGGGCCTGCTGTCCCCTTTTCAATACTTCATCAATACTTTCATAACCCTGTATATTCAGCATTACATTCAGCGGGAAGTAGGCCGGGGGAGCTACCAGACCGGTAGTGACTTCCTTAATAAATTCCTCCTTGGTCATATCCGGCCGTAAAGCATAATTCGTCGCTTTCTGATGACCGAGGGTATCAGTCGTTTCCTTACTCATGTTTTTGCCACAGGCACTGCCGGCTCCATGAGCAGGATAAATGATCACGTCATCCGGCAGGGGCATGACCTTATGCCTCAGGGATTCATATAAGTGTCCGGCCAGTTTATCCTGGGTGAGATCGGCCACTACTTTCTGTGCCAGGTCGGGACGGCCCACATCGCCGATGAACAAAGTGTCACCGGAGAAGAGGCCAGATGCTTTTTCAGTTTCATCTTTTAATAAATAACAGGTGCTTTCCATAGTATGGCCGGGTGTATGTATAGCTGTTATGGTTACAGCACCCACTTTGAAAACTTCCCCGTCCCTTGCAATATGAGCGGCAAATGCAGGAGCGGCCATCGGACCGAATACGATCGGGGCACCGGTTTTTTTAGAGAGGTCAATATGGCCACTCACAAAATCAGCATGGAAATGGGTTTCAAAAACGTATTTGATTTCGGCCCCGTTGTTTTCTGCTTTACGGATATAGGGAGCCACTTCGCGCAGCGGATCAATTACCGCGGCTTCACCATTACTCTCTATATAGTAAGCGCCCTGTGCGAGGCAGCCTGTATATATCTGTTCTACTTTCATGGTTTCCTGTTTTAATGATGGATACAAAAATGAGGTTAATACAACTGCTATACAGTGACATCAATCACAGTGAACCGTCCGGTTTATTTGGAAAGGAAAAGCTCTCTGACAATCACAAAGATGCCCATGATCAGGATGAACCACCCAAAGCCTTTTTTCAGGGAGCCGGGGCTTATTTTATCCGAAAAGTAACTGCCGATAAAAAGACCGGCAGCGGAAAGTACCGTAAAGGAAAGCAGCAGGATCCAGTTGTACGTGAAATGATTCAGGGTGAAGAGAAACCCAAACAGGGAATTAATAGCAATGATCAGTAATGAAGTGCCCACCGCTGTTTTCATATCCAGGCCCAGGAACAGTACCAGTGTGGGAATAATCAGGAATCCGCCACCGGCACCCAGTAACCCGGTTACCACACCGATCAGGAGGCCGAACAGCATCAGCGGGAATACCCGTTCACTGCCTTCTTTTGCTTTCACCACGATAAGACTGCTTTCCCGGCTGCGGATCATGGACCAGGAGGCCAGTAACATCAGTACCGCAAAGACGAGCATCAGTAACATGTTTTTGGTTACAATGATGTTTCCCGCCGTGAATATCGTATCGGGGATTGCCGGTAAAAGATAATGCCGTGTAATAAAAATCGACAGGACAGACGGGAACCCGAATTCCGTAACAGCCCTGTAATCCAGTATTTTTTTTGAATAAGCGCGGATGCCGCCGATAAGGCTGGTAAACCCGACAATAAAAAGCGAACTCGTAGTGGCCAGCAACGGATCCACAGCCATCAGGTAAACCAATACGGGTACAGTAAGGATAGAGCCCCCGCTGCCCACCAGGCCGAGGGAAATTCCAATTAAGATGGCTGATATGTATCCGATGATCTCCATGAATCTGGTGCAAGATTAGCAGAAAGCAAGGGGCACGGGTGTGACTGAAATCACGGCAGGGTTCAATTCGTGATCAGTTCAATCATATTCCGGTGCAGTTTTACCAGGCCGCGCTGCTCCATTTTTTTGAGCAAACGGGAAATCACTTCCCGGGAACTGTTCAGGTCATCCGCAATCTGCTGGTGTGAAATTTCCAGATTTTTCTTACCGGCTTTATCCACATAGCGTTTTAAGTAAAACTCGAGCCGTTCATCCATATTGCGGAAGGCAATATTATCCACCACGGATAACAGTTCATCAAACCGGCCACGATAAGTCTGAATCACAAACTGGTACCAGCTTTTATACTGGTTCATCATATCATCCATCAGGTGCACCGGTATCATCAGCACTTCTGAATCCTCTTCGGCCATAGCCATGATCTCACTGGTTCCGGACTGGATAGCACAGATCATGGATACCGCACAGGCCTGTCCGGGTTGCAGGTAATACATCAGGAATTCGCCTCCATCCTGGTTTTCCCGATAAATTTTTATCCGGCCTTCGAGTACCAGGACGGTAGATTTTATATACTGACCGGTACGCATGATAATATCACCGGCATTAAAACTGCGCTGTACAGCTTCCTTTTCGATCAGTTCGATCAATCCGGGTTCAAATTGGGGGAATTGCTCTTTCCAGTTCATGGGACAAAGTTAGGTTTCTAAAATCTTTTCCATCTTCATACTCCGGCTGCCCTTTACCAGGAGATGGGTATTTTCAAAATGCTGGTCGAGATACCATTGCCTGGCTTCGGTGGAGTTAGTGAAGGAAATCCAGGGATGCTTCAGTTGTAAGAAATCACCGCCGACCAGTACCACCTGTTTCCATTTGTATTTTGCGATCAGGTCTATTATCAACTGATGTTCCTGCAGGCTTTCCTGTCCCAGTTCGGCCATGGCACCCAGCATCAGCACTTTATTTGGGGCAGCCAGACGGGCAAAATTTTCAATGGCCGGTTTCATGCTGCTGGGGTTGGCGTTATACGCATCCAGGATGATCTGGTTGCTGCCTGTATTCAGCAGTTGTGACCGGCTGTTGGATGGCTGGTATTCTTCAATGGCTTTTCGTATATCCTTATCCGGTACGGCGAAATGTTTGCCAATTGTCACCGCTAATAAAACATTCGGCAGGTTATAATCACCTACGAGTTGTGTATGAATGGTACCGGTGGCAGCTCCGTTTGTAATAGAAACTTCGAGAAAGGGTTCGCTTTTTACCGTGTATCCTTCAATACCTGCATCCGTAGTGCCATAAGTGATGATATGCGGCAGCCCCTGGCTCATATCACGCAGGTAGTCATAATCCCACATCACGAAAGCGGTACCATTATTTTCGCGGAGCCAGTCATACAATTCTCCTTTTCCTTTTCGTACACCTTCTGCACCACCAAAACCTTCGAGATGAGCTTTGCCACAGTTGGTGATAATGCCAAAATCGGGCATCGTGTACTCACAATAGCCAGCAATTTCCCGCTGGTGGTTGGCACCCATTTCGATCACGGCCATTTCAGCATCTGTCTTTATTTTCAGAATAGTCAGGGGAATGCCGATATGATTATTGAGATTCCCTTCGGTAGTGGCTGTTCTGTATTTGCGGCTCAGTACCGCATGTACCAGTTCTTTGGTGGTGGTTTTTCCATTGCTACCGGTAATGGCTATAAAGGGAATGGAAAACTGCTCCCGGTGGTATTTAGCCAGATCCTGCAGGGCTTTCAGCACATCATCCACCAGGAAGGTTTTTCCCTCAATCGCATATTCTGCCTCATCGATGACGGCACAGGCGGCACCTGCATCAATGGCCTGCTGAGCGAATTTGTTCCCGTTGAAATGATCACCTTTCAGGGCAAAGAAGATATCGCCGGGCTGCAGCTTCCGGGTATCCGTTTGTACGGAAGGGTTGCGCAGGTAAAGCTCGTAGAGAGACTGAATGTTCATGTTGCAAAAGTAGGCAATAGGAGAAAGTACGAAGTTAGAAGTACGAAGTTAGAAGTTCTACAGCAGAGAGTGGCCTATTCCATTTTAAACAGGCTGAGTTTTGAATCAATTGAAGACAGCGTCTGACAGTAAAGAAGCTACCCTCATCACGAAACCTTGAACCTCCAACTTCCAACCTCCAACAAAAAAAGAAAACCCTCCGTTTTGAGGAGGGTTTTCTTATGAGTTCACTTAGATTATCTTTTTTGTCTTCTTGATTTGAAGTACTGACCGGTCTTGCGTTTGTTACCTTCAGGGCTGCCCATGCGGTTCATGGCGCAACGGAAACCGAGGGTGCTTAATGCCTGGTCTTCTTCGAGGTGGCGGCGGCTGCTCGGTGTTAACCAGTAAGCGCGGTCGTTCCAGCTTCCTCCCTTGTACACTTTAGATTTCTCGGGGTGTACCAGGGTGGTATTGCCATAGCCATAAGCCGCTTGTGATAAAGAATCACCATCGAGGTAGTCGATCACATTACCGCGCTGGTAGTTACGGCGGTTTTTGCTTTCCTCATCGGTTACATTCACCATTTTCACACGACCCAGGCTGTCTTTTTCATAACGGGTGGCGGGATCCATGGTGGTGGGGTCAGCCACATATAATTTCTTGTATTCGTTACCACGGAACGGAGCCGGCTGGTCATCGAAATCAAGAGAGGAAAGCGGACGATAGGTATCTTCCACCCACTCACTTACGTTACCGGCCATATTATATACACCGAAACCGTTGGGGAAGAAAGATTGTACAGGAGCGGTATAGAAGGCGCGGTCATTCAGACCACCAGCCACACCCGCGTTATCACCTGAGCCTCTTTTAAAGTTGGCCAGGAAAGTACCCTGCCAGCTTCCACGACGGGTATCGCGCAGACCATTCACATTCTGTGACCAGGGGTAAACCTGTTTGTTGGACTGTAACTCTTCCCCTCTCTTACCTTCTTTCAGGCTGGGGCGGGGGTTTTGATTGATCAGGCCATAAGCGGCATATTCCCACTCGGCTTCGAAAGGCAGGCGGTAATCAGGCTGCATCACACCAGACTCCATGGTAGGAGCCATCGGGGGCTGGCCTTTTTTAGACTGCATCGCTTTGCCGGGAGGGGCAGTATACAAACCTAAGAGGTATGATTTTGTGGTAAAGTTGTTATCACCTTGCTGGGCACCGGGTTTCAGGTTGGCTTTGTTGATATAACCTTTCTGAACCAGGGTACCTTCATTTACACGATCACTTCTCCAGAGACAGAAGTCTTTGGCCTGTCTCCAGCTTACACCCACCACCGGATATTCGTTGAAGCCCGGGTGACGGAAGTAGAATTCAACCATCGGCTCATTATAACTGAGCTCACTTCTCCATACCAGGGTATCCGGTAAAGCGCCTTCCAGGATCTTGGAATTAGCGGGATCGGTGGGGTCAAATACTTTGGTTAACCAGTGCAGGTACTCGCGGTAGTGTACGTTGGCCACTTCGGTACGGTCAATATAGAAAGAAGGCACAGAAACACGACGAGGAATATTATTCCAGTCGCCCATAACGTCTTCTTCTGTCTGACCCATGGTGAAGGTACCACCCTCCACAAACACGAGACCGGGGCCGAGGCCCTGTTCTTTGGCTTTAGACACCTGGTAACCGCCCTGGTTCTTATCGTTGTAGTTCCAGCCGGTCACATCAGACTTGTCGTACTTCTTTTTGCCAAATAGGCCTTTTCCTTTACAGGATGCCAGCAGCACCACACAGGATAGTAGGATTGTTAAGTTTCTCATTGTTTTTTGCATAAACCTATGAATTGGAATAAATTTAACGCCGTACGGGGAAAAATATTGCACCTTGGGATATTTTTACCGCCCGGATGACGAATAATTGCGAATATATAGACTTTAAGTAAGACCGGTTACGCAGAAATACCTTTTTTTAATCGGGAAAATCCCATCAAACCAATGGGTTAGCACATGCGGAGGATACGTGGTTTTGTTTTGTCGGGACTGCTTTTGATGGCTCCTTTTGGGGGGTTGTCACAGCGCATTTATGCCCCCCATTCGGTATTGGCCACCGGCAATTGGTATAAAATATCTGCCCGGGAATCCGGAGTCTATAAGATTGACCTGCCCCTGCTTGCTTCCCTCGGGATCAATACCAGCGGACTTGCCTCTGCCTCTTTCAGGCTATACGGGCATCCTTCGGGCATGCTGCCGGAAGCCAATAGCAGTAATTATCTGGATGACCTCTCCGAAATAGCCATACAGGTGGTGGACGGGGGCGATGGCCTTATCAACGGTTCCGATTATATACTTTTTTATAACCCGGGACCGGATGAATGGATCAGGGATTCCCTGAACCAATCTTTTTCCCATCAACTGAACCGATATACCAGCCAGTCCTTTTATTTCATTAACATCGGCGGAAATGGGAAACGGATTCAATCCGCCCCGCTGATCAGCAACCCGGCCCAGACCGTAACCCATTTTAATGAACGGATCTTTCATGAACTGGATACAATCAACCTGCTCGCCGGAGGTAAGGAATGGTTTGGCGAGGAATTTACCAATGCCCCCGGCAAAACCCTGACCCGTTCTTTTACCGTTGCTCTGCCCAATTACCAGCCTGGCGCTGTTGTTACGCTCCGGACGAATTGTATTGCCCGCTCAGTCGGATCCCCCAGCCGCTTTGATATCCGTATCGATAACCAGCCATTGGTCCAGTTACAGATCAATCCGGTCAGCGGAGGACAATATGATCCTTATGTGCAATCGGGAACAGTAACGGCCAGCGGTGTGCTTAACAATACTGCTCCGGTGATTGGATATACCTATACACCAGGCAGTTTCAATGCACAGGGATGGCTCAACTGGTTTGAACTGTTTACCCGCCGGGCGATTTCAATGAATGGCGTGAATCAATTATTATTCCGTGACTGGCCCAGTGTAAATAATACAGCGGCTGCTTTTATTGTCTCACAGGCTGGCGCAGCCACCCAGGTATGGGATATCACAGAAGTTGCTGCCCCGCGCTTAATGCCCGGGCAACTGACAGGGTCTGAGTACCGTTTCGTCAATACCTGCGAAAGACTGCGGGAGTATGCGGCCTTTTCAACAACTGGGTTATTACAGCCTGTTGCATTGGGCAGGATCAATAACCAGGATCTGCATGCTACCACTCCGGCAGACCTGCTCATCATCACGCATACAACACTGATCAGTCACGCACAACGACTGGCTGCTTTTCATCAGCAACAGCAGAATCTGCGTGCTGTGATCGTGACCACCGACCAGGTCTATCATGAATTTGCCGGCGGGCGGCCAGATCCCGTTGCACTTCGTGATTTTGTAAAAATGTACTATGATAAATATGGCACATCCGCAACGGATAAGCCCCGTTATCTCTTATTATTCGGGGATGCTTCCTTTGACTACCGCGACCGGGTAAATAATAATACCAACCTGGTGCCTGCCTGGCAAAGTGAACAGTCGCTGGATCCGTTGTCCACTTATACATCGGATGATTTCTTCGGATTCCTGGATAATGATGAGGATATCAATTCCGGAATCATTTCCAATTACCTGGATATCGGTATCGGGCGAGTACCGGCCAGAAACACAGAGGAAGCGGGGCGATTCGTGGATAAACTGCTGGCTTATTCTGACGCTGCCAGTATGGGTCCCTGGCGCAATACACTCACCTTTATTGCGGATGATGAAGATGGCAATTTACATTTCCAGGATGCGGAACAGATATCGGGTACCAGCACGGCAACGGCACCGGTTTTTAACCAGCAAAAAATTTACCTGGATGCCTATCAGCAGGAGAGTGGTGCCGGTGGCAGCCGTTACCCCGAAGTGAACCTGGCGATCAATAACCAGGTGCTCAATGGCACCCTGATCTGGAATTATAACGGGCATGGGGGTTCATCGCGGCTCGCTGAAGAAACGATACTGGATCAGTCTATCATCAATAGCTGGGGCAATAAAAACAGGCTGCCTTTATTTATTACAGCCACCTGTGATTTTGCCCCTTATGACAACCCGGTGCTGAATTCGATCGGGGAAAATCTATTATTAAGACCCCACACCGGGGCTATTGCCCTGATGACCACCACCCGCCCGGTTTTTGCTTTCAGTAACCGGGTAATGAATAATAACTACCTGCGCTTTGCTTTACAGACCCGTGCGGATGGAACCTATCCGTCGTTGGGAGATGCAGTAAAAGCGGCCAAGAATTTCACGTACCAGACCCTGCCGGATATTGCCAATAACCGCAAGTTCACCCTGCTGGGAGACCCGGCCATGACCCTGGCCTTCCCCATATTAAAAGTCAGACCCACCCTGATCAATAATATACCGGCAGCGCAGGCAGATACCCTGAGTGCTGGTGAAACGGTAACGATCGACGGGGAAGTAACTGATCCGCAGGGGAACCTGCTGAATACTTATAACGGATATGTATATCCGGTAGTTTATGATCAGCCTCAGAGGGTCAGTACCCGTGGCAATGATCCCGGGAGTCAGCCGGCTCCTTTCCAGTTGCAGCAAAACAGTTTGTTCCGTGGTAAGTTCAGTGTGACCAATGGCCAGTTCCGGTTCAGTTTTAAAGTGCCAAAGGATATCAGTTTTCAATACGGCAATGGCCGGCTCAGCCTGTATGCCGAAGATGGTCACCGGGATGGGCAGGGGCTCTATACTAATTTTTTGGTTGGCGGGATCGGGCAGGGGAGCAATACCGATACGGCCGGACCGGTAATAAAAGCCTGGTTGAATGATGAGCGCTTTGCCAACGGGGGATTAACCAATCAGCAACCTGTATTATTAATCAAATTCACGGATTCATCGGGTATCAATACTACCGGACTAGGCATCGGTCATGATATTGTGGTTACCCTGGACGGGGACAATAACCGGTATTATATATTGAATGATTTTTACCAGTCCGATGCCGACAGTTACCAGCGCGGCACGGTCCGTTTCCAACTGCCCTCCATGGAGCCCGGCCCCCATAGTCTGAAGATCAAAGCCTGGGATGTCATGAATAATTCCGGCGGGTACTTGCTGGATTTTGTGGTAGGTGATGACGGCGAACTGGAGATCAGTCATGTGCTGAACTATCCGAATCCCTTTACCACCCGGACCAGTTTCTGGTTTGAGCATAATAAGCCCGGACAACCCCTCCAGGTTCAGTTACAGGTAATGACCATTACAGGCAGGGTGATCCGGTCTATCACCCAGTCGTTGGTTCCGGAAGGGAACCGGGTGACGGAAATCAGTTGGGATGGGAAGGATGATTATGGGAACCGTCCGGGACGGGGTGTTTACCTGTATAAATTAAGGGTGATTAGTCCCGGTAAAAAGACCCGGGAAGTGCTGGGTAAGCTCGTTATGTTATAATTTTTTCTAATTTATTTGCATATTTTAGTTGTTGAGTACCAATATTTAATCAATTTTCCAGATTCTTTAAAAATTAACAATAAAATCTAAAATCAGTCGTTTTTTTGAAGAAATTTGTTTTTTACCAGGCATCACCATAACTGCAAAAGCCATTGAGAACCATCTGAATTGATATTTTTTTGGGTTCAGATAAATTCTCTATTTTAGTTTTGTATTTAGGCAAATGCCCTATATTTACACCATTATTAAAAATTTTCTAATGAGACCAACTGCTTTAAAACTAACTGCCGGACTACTGCTTTTTTGTGGGTTATCATCTACTGTAAAAGCCCAGGTTGACCCGATCAACGTAGTTACCACTGCTGTACCTTTTCTCCGTATTTCACCTGATGCCCGTTCAGGCGGTATGGGTGATATGGGCGTAGCCACTTCACCGGATACTTATTCGGGTTTGTGGAATATTGGTAAAGTAGCTTTTAACCAATCCAAAGGTGGAATTGGTGCTACTTACACTCCCTGGCTCAAAGATCTCGTAAACGATGTTTACCTGGCTTCGGTTGCCGGTTATTACAAAATGGATGACAATTCTGCTTTCTCTGGTGCTGTACGTTATTTCAGTCTTGGAAATATCACGTTCACCAATATCCAGGGTAATGATGTAGGTAATTTCCGTCCCCGGGAATTTGGCATCGACCTGGGTTATTCCCGCAAGCTGACTGATAAAAGCGGTGTGGGTGTAACTTTAAAATACATCAACTCCAACCTGGCCGGTGGTTATACCAACGGTAGCACTACTTACAAATCTGCCAGTGCTGTTGCTGCTGACCTGGCTTACTACCATGATGGTAAGAAAGCAGGTAGCGGATGGGCCTGGGGTGCTGTTTTATCTAACCTCGGTACCAAAGTATCCTATACAGATAATGCGGATGCAAAAGATTTCATTCCCGCCAACCTTGGCCTGGGTCTGAACTACACTAAAAAGATGAATGATAACAATTCACTGTCTTTTGGCGTAGAAGCAAACAAGCTGTTAGTTCCCACACCTCCCGGTCAGAATGCGACTGCACAGGATATTGCTGACTACAGAAGCAAAAGTGTAATCGGTGGCTGGTTCAGTTCTTTCGGCGATGCCCCCGGTGGTTTCGGCGAAGAAATGAAAGAATTCCAGGTATCTGCTGGTGCTGAATACTGGTACAACAAACAGTTCGCCCTGCGTGCCGGTTATTTCTACGAAAACAAAACCAAAGGTGACCGTCGTTATTTCACAACCGGTCTGGGTCTGAAATACAATGTATTCGGATTCAACTTTGCTTACCTGATCCCTGCAGGTAGTGGTGTAAGCCGCAACCCCCTGTCAAACACACTGCGTTTCTCAGTACTGTTTGATCTGGATGGTGCTGCTAAGAAATAATGATTGTTGGTTATAAGACCAACAAAAATGACGATACTATACAGAGTCCTGGCTTAAATGCCGGGACTCTGTTGTTTGAGGAAGTCCTATTAAGAGAAGTTACTTGTTGGTCAAAAGACCAACAAGTAACGATATTTGTAAAAACAGAACTATGTCATACAGAATCGGTTCCGGAGTTGATTTTCACCAGTTGGTTGAAGGCCGCGATCTCTGGATCGGCGGCATTAAAATCCCTCATCACAAAGGATCACTGGGCCATAGTGACGCGGATGTATTATTACATGCCATCTGTGATGCACTCCTGGGTGCTTTAAGCCTGGGCGATATCGGCATTCATTTTCCCAATACGGATCCGGCTTACCGGAATATAGATAGTAAGATCCTCCTTCAAAAGACATTTGAACTGATTCGAAGTAAGGGTTACCGGGTGGTGAATGTGGACAGTACACTATGCCTGGAGGCACCGAAGATAAAACCATGGGTGCCACAAATGCAGGAAGTGATTGCTCATATCCTGCAGTTGCAGAATGACGATGTATCAGTAAAGGCCACCACCACCGAGCGAATGGGATTTGCAGGCAGGGAAGAAGGTCTGATGGCCTATGCGACGGTACTGCTGAATAAGGAAGCGGTATCCTCCTGATTTCCCTGTTTCAATACTTATCTTTGCCGGATGCCAGCCGTTCAAGTAAAAATAATCAACCAGTCCGCTAATCCTTTACCGGCCTATGCAACCGGAGGAGCTTCAGGAATGGATATACGGGCTCACCTGGAATCACCGCTCACTTTGCGACCGATGGAACGATGCATGGTGCCCACCGGTTTGTTTATTGAACTGCCTGCAGGTTTTGAAGCGCAGGTACGTCCAAGAAGTGGACTGGCCATCAAACAGGGAATCACCTGTCTCAATACCCCGGGTACCATTGACGCGGATTACCGGGGAGAAATTAAGATTATATTAATCAACCTTTCAGCCGACGCGCAGGTCATTCAACCGGGAGACCGCATTGCCCAGCTGGTGATACAGACCGTTGAACAATGTACCTGGTTGCCGGCTGATACGCTTGAAAGCACAGCACGTAATGCCGGCGGCTTTGGTCATACCGGAAAACAATAAAGACCTATCAATGATCAGAAATTTTTTCATTATCCTGCTGGCCGCCATCCTGTTTACTTCCTGCAGGGCGACTAAAAAAATTCAGTCAGCCATTGCTAAAAAGGATACCACCACCGTTATTACCCCCTTACCCGATAATGGCCATGCCGATTCGCTGGCACTGATCAGGGAATATTATAACGCGATGATCAATCAGCGGATCAGCTTCACCAGCTTTTCCGGAAAGTTGGATGTGGACTATGAAGAGACGGGTGGGAAAAAATTAAACCTGAATGCGGAGTTACGGATGTACAAAGACAGTGTGATCTGGATCCGGATTACCGCCATTCTCGGAATCGAAGGTCTGAGGGCCTATATCACAAAGGATTCGGTGAAAATTCTCAACAGGCAGGATAAAGTCTATATTGCCCGCAGTGTGGCCTTTCTCCAGGAAATAGCGGCCCTGCCGCTAGACCTGTCTTCCCTCCAGGACCTACTGATCGGGAACCCGGTATTCATCAGTTCGGACATATCATCTTATAGCAAATCTTCCGGCAATGTTTCATTGCATGGATTAAACAGCTTATTTAAAACCCTGATCACTATCGGGGAAATGGACAAGCAGTTATACAGTGCCAAACTCGATGACCTGGATGAAACACGAAACCGGTCCAGTTACCTGACCTGGAGTGACTATGAAAATAAAAAAGGAATGCCCTTTGCCCAGAAACGTTCGATCACAGTGGCAGAGAAGAAAACACTGGAGATCAAGCTGAATTATAAGCAGTATGAGTTTAATGAAACGTTAAGTTTCCCTTTTTCTGTACCTAAAAACTATAAAGCCGAATAAGCGATATACTATATTTTACAGAAAGCCGTTTTTCATAACTGATTCCGACCCTGTTTTTTAACCTCAATCCAATTTATCATGAGAAAAAAAATCTTGCTCCCTTTTTTCCTGTTTGGCTTTATTGTCATTGGCCTTGCCCAGCCACAGGATAAAACGCAGCTGGAAAAGGAAAGACAGGATATCCAGCGGGAGCTGCAGGAGATCCAGGGGATGTATAATAAAGTAAAGGGACAAACCAAGCAGAATCTTGCCCAGCTCAATATGCTGAAACGGAAGATCGATCTGCAGGAACAGTATATCAGTTCCATCAACCGCGAACTCCGCAATATCGATGATGATATTTACCTGAGCGAGCTTGAAATTTACCGCCTCAACAAACAACTGGACACCCTCAAGAGTCAATATGCAAAGTCAATCGTGTATTCCTATAAAAACAGGAGTAACTATGATTATGTGAATTTTATTTTCTCCGCCAGCAGTTTCAACGACGCAATTAAGCGGATCGCTTACCTGAAAAGTTATCGGTCTTATCGTGAAAAACAGGTATCCACTATCCAGGAAACCCAGTTGCTGATCGCCCAGCGGAAAAAACAACAGCTCGTCCGGAAAGACCAGAAGAATATTGCGTTACTGTCACAAACAAAACAGGTGCAGGAACTGGCTGTTCAAAAGAAGGAAAAAGACGTAGTGGTGTCGGAGTTGAAATCGAAAGAGAAGGAATTGGCCAACCAGATTGCCAGTAAGAAGAAAAGAGACCGTGATCTGCAGAATGCCATTACGGCCATTGTGCGCCGGGAAATAGAAGCGGCGAAAGCGAAAGCAAAAGCAGAAGCAGATGCCAAAAGAAAAGCAGATGATGCTGCTGCTAAGAGCGGCGATAAAACTGCCAATCCGGTGACACCGGGCAGCAATCCGGGCAACAATCCTACGGCTAATACCAAACGGAATGAGCCGGCGAAAAAACCGGACAGTTACCTTGACCTGAATGCAAAGGATGTGGCGCTGAACAGCAGCTTTCAGGCCAATAAGGCCAGGTTGCCCTGGCCGGTTGATAAGGGCGTAATCACCCTGAGATATGGTACCAATAAAATTGAAAATACCTTACTGACTTTTGATAATCCCGGTATTACTATTGCTACTTCAACGCCTGGCGTTCCGGTTAAAGCAGTATTCGATGGGGAAGTCAGCGGAGTCTATAATTTAGGCGATGGAATGGCGGTTACGATCAGGCATGGTAAATACTTTACCACCTACAGTAATTTATCCGGCGTGAATGTGGCCAAAGGTGCTACAGTTAAAACCGGACAGCAGATCGGAAAAGCCGGAAGGGATGATGATGGCAGTGGTGGACAGATTGATTTTATCCTGATGATCGAGACCCGGAACATTGACCCGGCCCCCTGGTTACGCCGATGATATGTAAAAAGATATTTCATAAAGAAGGCTGCCTGCATTTCAACAGGCAGCCTTTTTTTTATGGGCGTACTCCGACTTCGAGCGAAGCGAGAAGTCTGCCTATTACCCCCCCCCCCACAGCCATTGTCATTCCGAGCGCAGCGAGGAAACTTTAACTCAGCAAGTCAGGAGATTAGATGAAATAAGTTCCTCGCCACTGGTTCCCCGCTTCAGGTTCCTCGCTGCGCTCAGATTGACAAAGTGTTTGGGAGTAAGGTTCCCCGCTGCACTCGGAATGATAAAGTGTTTGAGAGTAAGGTTCCTCGCTGCGCTCGGATTGACAAAGTGTTTGGGAGTAAGGTTCCTCGCTGCGCTCGGATTGACAAAGTGTTTGGGAGTAAGGTTCCT
>CAZYTV010000014.1:29869-32960 GCA_964650455.1 uncultured Chitinophaga sp.
CGCTGCGCTCGGAATGACAGGGTATAGGGGGGAGAAAGTTAGATTTCTCGCTGCGCTCGAAATTGAAGAGCAAAAAGTAAGCGGATATTCAGCAGTTTTTTGCTTATTTATAAGAAGCGTTCATATAATTTTTCGTACTGCGGTACGATATGATGGATATCAAATTTTTTGGAATGTTCTGCTGCCCTGTGTTTAAAGCCTTTCAGTATGGCATCATCTTTTAAGATATGTAGGGACTGGTTGGTCATACCATCGACATCACCCACATTACTGAGGAAGCCGGTTACACCCTGTATATTAATTTCTCCAAGCCCACCCGCATTAGTGGATACCACCGGCACACCGGCAGCCATGGCTTCCAGGGCGGCCAGGCCAAAACTTTCGTATTCAGAAGTAAGCAGGAAAAGATCTGCGATGGCGAGAATATCTTCCATTTGTTCCTGTTTTCCCACGAACCGGATCTCATCACATACACCCAGTTCACGGCTCAGGTCTTCAGCAGTGTTCCGTTCCGGACCGTCACCTACAAATAACAATTTAGAGGGGATTTCTTTATTGACCGCCGCGAAGATCTTTACCACATCCTGCACCCGTTTGATCTTACGGAAATTCGACGCGTGTAATAAAATCCGTTCGCCATTCGGTGCAATCACTTTGCGAAAAGCGTCAATGGGTTTACGGTTGAAGCGGCTGACATCCACAAAGTTCAGGATCACGTCAATTTCTTTTTCAATATGGAAATGACTGAGGGTCTCCATCTTCAGGTTTTCCGACACCGCGGTGATCGCATCGCTTTCATTAATGGAAAAGGTAACCACCGGCGCATAGGTTTTATCGCGGCCCACCAGGGTGATATCGGTACCATGCAGGGTCGTGATCACGGGGATATTTTTTCCTTCTTTTTTTAAAATCTGCTTGGCCATATAAGCGGCCGATGCATGCGGGATCGCATAGTGTACATGCAGCAGGTCCAGGTCATTATTCTTAATCACATCCACCATGGTACTGGCCAGGGCTGTCTCATACGGGGGAAAATCAAATAACGGGTAAGTAGGCACCTGTACCTCATGGTATAGGATATTAGGGGTAAATGCCCCCAGCCTCACCGGTTGCTGATAGGTAATAAAATGGACCAGGTGGCCTTTTTGTGCCAGGGCTTTACCGAGTTCGGTGGCCAGCACGCCGGAGCCGCCAAAAGTGGGGTAACAAACGATTCCAATCTTCATAATCAATATTCAAAAGGGAATCTAAGGTAACGGTTTTACCCGGGTTTGACTGACCGTTCATCTTAAATAATTATCTTCCGTTTTCTGTTTATTTAACTTTAACAAAAATCGACGGATGCGTAAACTCTTTTTAGCTTTTATTGCCGGACTGATTCTTCAGCCGGCAGGTGCCCAGTCAACTGATTCAGCGTGGATTAAAAAGATTTCCGATGAAATACTCACCCGGGGTAAGGCTTATGAGAATCTCCGCCACCTGACCAAACAGATCGGAGCCCGGCTTGCAGGTTCTTCAGGAATGGTAAAGGCCGAAAAATGGGGCCTGGATGTAATGAAGAAAAGCGGGGCCGATCAGGCCTGGTTACAGCAATGCATGGTGCCACACTGGGTACGTGGCGGAACTGATGTTGCGCAGGCAGACTATACGGTGCCGGCTGTAAAAACAAAAAACATGATCCCGCAACGTAAAGGACTTGATATTGTGGCATTGGGGAATTCCATGGGCTCCGGGCCAAAAGGAATCAGTGCTCCGGTACTCCTGGTGAATTCCTTTGAGGAACTGGAAGCTAAAAAGGACCAGGTGAAAGGGAAGATTGTTTTCTATAATTATAAGTTTAACGATACGTATGTAAGCACGTTCAATGCATACCGCGATGCAGGCCAGTACCGGGGACAGGGACCCAGCCGGGCTGCGAAATACGGGGCAAAGGGGGTGATCGTCAGAAGTATGAGTCATGCGGTGGATAATAATCCCCATACCGGTGCCACCCGGTATGATTCAGCTTATGCCAAAATTCCGGCCGTGGCTATTGGTCTTCGGGATGCAGATTGGCTGAGTGAGCAAATTCAAAAATCAGGGGTACAGGTATCCCTGAAAACAAATGGTCATTTTTTACCGGATACGATCGGTCATAATGTGATCGGCGAACTGAAAGGATCGGAATTTCCGGATCAGATCATTACCGTGGGAGGTCACCTCGATAGCTGGGATAATTGTGAAGGGGCGCATGATGACGGAGCCGGTTGTGTACAGACCATTGAAATCCTGCGGGCATTTAAAGCGCTGGGCTATGCACCAAAGCGCACCATCCGCTTTGTGCTTTTTGCCAATGAGGAAAATGGATTAAGGGGTGGTGCCAAATATGCGGAAGAAGCGGCCGCCAAAGGAGAGCATCATATCCTGGCTATAGAAAGTGATGCCGGTGGTTTCACTCCCCGGGCATTAGGTTTTACAGGCAGCGATGAACAGTATGCGAAGTTTTTATCCTGGAAAGAGCTGATTGCCCCTTACGGCTGTACCGAACTGGTGAAAGGCGGCGGTGGTGCAGATATTGGTCCGCTCAACCGTACACTTAAAACACCGATGGCCAGTCTAAATCCGGATAACCAGCGTTATTTTGATATCCACCATGCCCGCAGTGATGTGTTTGAAGCGGTGAATAAAAGGGAACTGGAACTGGGTGCGGTGAATATGGCGGCGTTAATTTACCTGGTAGACAAATATGGATTGTAAGAAAAAGGCTAGAAGCTAGAAGCGAGAGGCAAGAGGTGGCGAGGCACTAATAGTTCAATCAACCATGGAAATGAGTTCGGCGTATTATACAATAAGTAAAGGGGAATACAGGATCAGTTCGGATCCGGGAGAACTGGATATGGTGGTGATTCATCAGTATCTGTCAGGAGAATCTTACTGGGCACAGAATATCCCTTTTGCTACTGTAGAGAAAGCTATTGCCAACTCCCTTTGCTTCGGCTTATATTATACCAACAAACAAATCGGTTTTGCAAGATTGGTAACAGATAAAGCCACATTTGCTTACCTGGCTGATGTGTTTGTATTGGAAGAACACCGGGGCCAGGGATTGTCC